>CAZTVB010000098.1:0-8166 GCA_964616315.1 uncultured Rikenellaceae bacterium | reverse complement strand
TCAGCTGAATAGAACGTCAGATTCCGGTTCTGAAGGTCGGGGGTTTGAATCCCTCTGGGGTCACATTTAAGGTCAATCCAAATTAGGATTGACCTTTTTGATGTGCTATAATTGTTTGATTACTTTTGGGCTTGGTGTTGATTTGAATAATATTGCAACCACTTGATTTATTAAAATTGGAGCAATTGTAAAATTCTAAAGAGAAACCAGACATTAGTTCTGGCTTCTCTTTTTATATTCTTTACAAACATCTGTCAATCCGCACTCCTCGCACTTGGGCTTTCGGGCAATACAAACATACCGTCCGTGAAGAATCAACCAATGATGAGCTTTTGGAAGCAATTCCTCCGGAAAATGCTGAACTAACTGTTGTTCAACCGCCAAGGGTGTTTTAGCGTTTGAAACCAATCCTATCCTATTGGCAACTCTAAAAACATGAGTATCCACGGCCATTGCTGGCAAGTTAAAAACTACCGATGCAATTACATTGGCAGTTTTGCGCCCAACTCCAGGCAACCTCTGCAACAATTCCACATCTGAAGGAACAACTCCACCAAACTCCGTTTGAAGTGTTTTTGCCATTCCCACAAGGTGTTTTGCTTTATTGTTTGGGTATGAGCAACTTTTTATATAGTTCAGCACCTCTTCAACACTGGCGTTCGAAAGCGATTTTGCATCAGGAAAACGTTCAAAAAAAGGAGGAGTAATTATGTTAACCCGCTTATCGGTACACTGAGCACTAAGAATTACTGCAACCAGCAATTCATAAGCATTAGTGTAAACCAACTCGGTTTCTGCAACTGGACGAGTTTTACTAAAATACTCAATTACTCGGGCGTAAAGTTCTTTCTTCGGTACCATATAACTTGCAATAACAAATTATTAACAAAAGTACTCAAAAGTAGGCAGTGTGAATTATAAAATTACATATTCTCATTCCAACTCTTAAATTCTCTCTAACAATTAACTTTAGTATGCTAACTTTGCAACTCGAATTAAAAAAAGAAACACATTGGCTACAATCTATCTTCAGGCAGAGAATTTAAGCAAATCATTCGGCGATTTTACCATATTCAGCGATATATCGCTAAGCCTTTTTCAGTATCAGCGTACAGCAATAATTGCGAAGAATGGCACAGGAAAATCAACCCTTTTGAATATTCTTACAGGGAATGACTCTGCCGATAAGGGGAAGGTTACGCTCAGGAATGATATCCGAATTGGATATTTATCACAAAATCCTGAACTAAACGAAAAAGCCACTATTCTTGAGAATGTTTTTGGTGCCGATGATGAAATATCATCAACTATTCGAAATTACGAAAAAGCTCTAGCTAAGGACGATAAGGACTTACTCCATCACGCAATGGAGGCTATGGATAGGCTAAACATTTGGGAACGAGAGGTTAAAGCAAAGCAGATTCTATCGAAACTAAGATTGGATGATATCAACCAACCAGTAACAAACCTTTCGGGCGGACAGCGCAAGCGCGTTGCCTTAGCTGCTGCGCTTATTAGCGAACCCGATGTGCTTATTCTGGATGAGCCAACCAACCATCTTGACCTAGATATGGTTGAGTGGCTTGAAGAGTTCCTTACCCGTGGACAACAAACCATACTAATGGTTACGCACGATAGGTATTTTTTGGACAGGGTTTGTACCGATATTATTGAAATTGATAGCCAAACTGTTTACACCTACAAAGGTAACTACTCATATTTTTTGGATAAACGTGAGGAAAGGATTAATGCATTCACATCCGAAGTTGACAAGGCTACAAACATTCTTCGTCGTGAAACCGAATGGATGCGCCGTATGCCGCAAGCTCGTGGAACAAAAGCCAAGTATAGAATTGATGCTTACTACAAATTAAAGGATGTTGCATCGCAACGGTTAGATTCCTCTGAGGTTGAAATCAACGTTAGTACATCGCGCCTTGGCAAAAAAATTATGGAGGTGAAAAACCTCAACAAGAATTTTGGCTCTAAAGTAATTCTGAAAGATTTTTCCTACACATTCAATCGATTCGAGAAGTTAGGGATAATTGGAGAAAATGGAACAGGAAAAACGACATTCCTGAATCTTATTACAGGAACAATCACTGTCGATTCTGGCGAAGTTGATGCTGGAAGCACTTTGGTTGTTGGTTACTACCGTCAGGAAGGGATGAATATCGATAATAACAAAAAGGTTATTGATATTGCCCGAGAAATTGCCGATGTTGTAACGCTGGGCGATGGTAAAACTCTTACTGTATCGCAATTCCTGAATATGTTCCTTTTCTCGCCAGAAAAACAGCACACTTTCATTTATAAACTTAGTGGTGGCGAAAAACGCAGACTTTACTTGCTTACCATTTTAATGCGTAATCCCAACTTCCTCATCCTTGATGAACCAACCAACGATTTAGATATCCACACCCTAAACATCCTAGAGGATTACCTAAAGAGTTTCCCTGGAGTTGTAATAGTTGTATCGCACGACCGTTTCTTTATGGATAAGGTGGTTGACGGCCTATTGGTTTTTGAGGGAAATGGTGAAATTAGCGGATTCCCAGGTTCGTATACTGAGTATAGGACTTGGACAATTGAAGAGGAAAAAAATAAGCCCAAAGAAAAGAGTCCTGAAAAACCTATTAAACAGGAACAACCAAAAACTCAAGCCAAGAAAAAACTAACCTTTGCCCAAAGAAAAGAGTTGGAGCAGCTCTCCAAGGATATTGAACTGCTGGAAAAAGAAAAATCTGAACTAGAAAGCCAACTTAGCAGTGGTGCTCTAAATCCCCAACAACTTCAAGATAAATCCAATAGATATCAGGAAATTACACACATACTTGAGGAGAAAGAATTCCGTTGGTTAGAACTGAGTGAGATTGAAGAAGGCTGATATTGCTCTTCGTAATACCCTTTCTATTCAAGGCTTAATTTGATGATATTTTGGGTTTGTTCATGAATTCGGAACCTATTGTCAATTCTGTACCCAACAACCCAAACAATATCATCGCCCGAGACAATTACATAAACGTTGTTTTTTTGGTGCATAGGCACTTTAATATCTACCAAAAAATCACTAATCTTTTTGAAGCCAGACATTCCGAAAGGAATAAATTTATCGCCGGGTTGCCAAATTCTGAGTTTCAACGGAAATTGTAACTTATTATAGTCCAACAATGCAATATCGGGGTCTTTTTCAATCTTCAAATCCGAAATATATCCAAAAGTTTCAACTTTGAGTTTTATTGGGCTAGCGATTGACTTTGTATTTTCTGAAATCAGTATTTCTGTATCATCCTTTACTTTTTTGGATGTAAGTATCAGAAACTCTCTATCCTTATATAATGTATGGGTTGAGGACTCCACCCTTCTTCCCGGCTCAGCATTTAGCAATTCAATCACAGCGCTTGCCATTGAAGGAGAAAATCCAAATTGATTTAACTCCTCAACCAAAAAGAATCGGGCACTACGTTCCTTTTTTAGAGCTTCAATAGAGAACAGAATATCCTCGTCTTTCTTCGAAATAACAACTTCTCGGATTCTACCGAGTTGCTCCTCCACAAGCCAAACTGCCTCCTGCAAATGGTTTGCAGTATCGGCAATGGCTCTATCAACAGATGGGTTCAAGTACCTTAACTCTGGAATAATTTTATGCCGAATAAAATTACGCTTGTATTTTGTTGTTGAATTGCTAGAGTCCTCCCTGAACTTAACATCGTGATTCTTTGCGAAATTTTCAATCTCTATACGGGTTGCAAAAAGAAGAGGCCTGATAATGTTACCATTCATCACCTTAATACCTGCAACGCCCTTAATTCCAGTTCCTCGGCATAGGTTTATCAGAACTGTTTCGGCGGTATCGTTTAGGTTATGTGCTATGGCAACTTTTGTATACTTATACTCCTTACATATCTCCTCAAAATATGCATATCGGAGTTCTCTCGCAGCAACCTGAATTGATAGTTTATTCTCCAAGGCGTACTCGTTGGTATCGAACTTAATTGAATGGCAAACAATTCCATTCATCAAGCAATAGTATTTTACGAATTGCTCATCGCCATCGGACTCATCGGCTCTAAGACCGAAATTACAGTGAGCCACTGCAATTTTAAAACCCGATTTTAGGAATAAATGCAGCATCGCCATTGAATCGATACCACCACTAACACCAAGCAAAATGGAATCGTCGGGTGTGGTCAAATTGTTATCACGAATAAAGTTGATAAATCTATCCTGCATTTTCGATGGTTGCGTTTAATGTGGTAAGAATAGCCTTGGCTTTCAGCAAACACTCGTTATACTCCTTTTCGGGTTCTGAATTAAAAGTAATTGCCCCTCCAACGCTGAACGAAAGATAGCGATTTTCTTTGTTGTAAAGTAAACTCCGAATAACCACGTTAAAATCAAAATCGCCATTTGGCGCAAAATACCCCAAAGCACCAGAAAAAAGTCCACGTTTGGTGCGTTCAAACTCCTCAATTAATTGCATTGCCCTAACCTTTGGAGCGCCAGTCATTGAACCCATTGGAAAAGTCGCCTTAATTGGCTCAATTGAACTGATGTTGGGCTTCAACTTACAGGTAACTGTTGATATCATTTGATGAACCTGAGGGAAAGAATATATTCCGCACAGTTCATTCACCTTTACAGAACCTCGTGTAGCAACTTTCGACAAGTCGTTACGAACCAAATCAACAATCATAACATTTTCGGCTCGCTCCTTAATATCTTTGGATAGTTCCAATTTAACCTTCTCATCATCTGCCGCATTACTTTTTCTTGGAGCAGTGCCTTTAATTGGCTGACTGATTATTAAATCACCTTCTTTGCGGATATACCTTTCAGGACTAGCGGACATTAAGTATTTATTGTCAACCTTAAGGAAGGCAGCAAATGGAGTTGGCGATACTTGGTATAGTTGATTGAACACATCGGCAGGTTCAATACTACAATCTTCAGTATAGAACTCTTGGCAAAGGTTCATCTCGTAGATATCGCCCCTTGCAATATGCTTTTTTACATGACGGATAGTGTCCAAGTACTCCTGCTTAGTGTAGCGCGATTTAAAAATAATATTCCGAGGGATAGTTCTAGTATGATTTGAACAATCCATTAACTCCTTTAGCAACGCATCAATTCTAGCCTTGCTTGTAACACTCTCTAAATAATAAATACTAAGCACATTTGACTTCACCGTAAAAACAATCTCGGGTTGAAAGAAGAATAACTCAGGAAATCCTAAGGCATCAAAATTATTGGATTTTAAATCTTCCAACTCATTTTTTAAATCGTAGGAGAAATACCCAAAAGACCAATCGTTTAAATTTAGATACTCAGAGAAATTTGCTAATCTTTTGTTGTTAGGATTGCATGCCGAAATTGAACCCAACCCTGCTAGTAAATCGTACCTACTTCCAATATTAATCCCCGAAACATTTAATAAATCTGTACCTCTTAGCAAAATACCATAATTGAACCTTTGTATATAAGATATTAGGTTCTCTGCAAATGAATTAAAATCTTGAATATCGAAATTCAGAATAGTTCTCATATCCGCAAAGTTAATCCAATAAATATTTGTAACAATGCACAGTCTATAGCAATAAAAAAGCCGCTTAAAGCGGCTTATGGTTAAAATCAACTCTATATTATTTTTCAGACCCTAAGTAATCAGAAATTCCTTCCTGCGTTGCCTTAAGTGCTTTGTCGCCTTTCTTCCAGTTGGCTGGGCAAACCTCGCCATTCTCCTCAAAGTATTGTAAAGCATCAACCATTCTTAAAACTTCATCAACACTTCTACCCAATGGCATATCGTTCACTAATTGATGACGTACAATTCCTGATTTATCGATTAAGAATAAGCCCCTGTAAGATTGAGGTGTTCCAACAAAAGAAGCCTCTCCCTCCTCAGTATACTCATAGCTACCCGCAAGCACATCGTAATTCTCCGATATTGTTTTTGCTAAATCGGCAACCAAAGGATAAGTAACGCCCTTTATTCCACCTTCCTTCAGTTCTGTTTGAAGCCATTTCCAGTGAGAGAACTCAGAGTCTACGGAACATGCCACAACCTGAGTATTACGTTTTTCAAATTCTGCTAATTTCTCCTGAAAGGCAAGCAACTCTGTAGGACAAACAAAAGTAAAATCTGCAGGATAAAAGAAAAATACAACATACTTCTTTCCTTCAAATTTCTCAAGTGAAAATCCATCAACAATTTCATTACCGTTAATCACGGCTTTCGATTTAAACTTAGGCGCTTTTTTACCAACTAGTACTGACATTTTCTGATAGTTTTAATAGTTAATCGATTAGTTTTCTCCTCCAACTATTAACACTACAAAAAACAATTTGTTTATACAGAACTACTCGTATGGTAAAATATAAGGCTCTTTTATCCTGAAGTTTTCAAAATAACGTCTTCGCTCAGTTGAAATAAGCCAGTATGCTACATCGGCATTATCGGGGATTCGGGGATAATAACCTAATCTAATTAAGAATGTTGGGAATATTAAACTCTCATTTTTAAACCTTATGCCTATACCATAACCAGAATAAACTGGATTTGAGTAAACTAACTTTTCAGGAGAACCAACCATACCAATATCACAAAACAGAAAGTAGGCAAATCTAAATCCATATAAATAGAGTGGGGTAAAAACCATTGTTTCCATATTTAACATTATGCGCGTTTCTCCTATTAAAGAGTTACTGGATAAACCTCTAACGCCATAGTTGTCATTCAACGCAATATACTCCCGCTCACCTTTAAACCGAGAAATACCTCGAGTATAATCGTACTGAATAAACTGCCTAATATCCGACCTTTTTAATGAAAAAAGATTAGTGATATATTTTGACCTAATGTTGATAACCCCTTGCTCTAGCCTATACCCCTCTGCCAAATACCCCCCAGTCCTAAATGATAAGTAAAGATAACCAATTGGAGTAATCTCAGCAGCCGACATCTCACCATTTACAAGAACACGCCTACTAAATTTGCTTTCCTCTATCCCTGAAGAAAATTGGACTTTAAAACCAATTGGAATATCCTCAGTTGAGCCAAAAGAGTAGATTAGATTTGATTGGTACAAGCTCTGATTGGTTAATCCAACCGACACCAGCCATTGGTTAGTTGAATGTAAATAAGGATTAACACTGTCAACCTCTACAATGCTATTAAAATCTATATTTCTATGCTTAAATGCTAAGGTCAAATTATAAGGAGCATCCAATGAACTTTTCTTACTCACTCTAAAAGAGTGACCTACCCACCAATCAAGTAAATTGTAATCGATAGGAAATGTAAAATTCGTTTTAAACGAAGTATAGGGTTCTTTACTCACAAAATAAGTAACTCCACCAGCCAATTTTGCTTTTGATGCATAAAAATCCCTACTTAAATTTGTGAAGTAAGAGTTATAACCAAGGCCTTCACGCATCCAGAGATTTGCAGTAATAAATGACCCCCCAATATTGGAGTACTTAAATTCACCCCTATGCCCCCACTTGTTAGGTTGATTCTTATCGTAATATACTTTCGCATCAGCACCAAAACCAGTACCAGCAAAGTTACTCTCCGAGATCGAATACTCTCCCTTATCCAAACTACTGGAACTAAATGAGAATGCTAAGGTCCAATTATCCTTTGTTACAACTACAGCACGAACCTTATTAGTATCGGCTAAAGTTTCTAGCACAATATTTACATCTTCAATGTAAGGCAAGGTACGTAAAAGCTGTTCTGTTTCAGAAAAGTCAAAAGGTCGCACTAAATCCCCTTCCTTAAAAAGCAAGTTATTTTCAATAACTTTCCTGGATGTAGTTAGGTGTAGAGAATTTCCAAAACGCTCGGCAATCGTGGTTGGGACCAAAAGTGTATCATATACTGATTGACCAAAAACTTTTAGCCTTACAATTCTAACCTCTTGAATTTCCTTATTTGCATAACGCAAAAACTTCTGGTTTGACTCAAATTCTCTAATTACTTTACCAGATGTAGCCAAGGCATCCTTTCTAACAACAAAACCATACAGTTGTCGAAAAATGAAGTTATTTTTAATTTTATCTACTTTTTTAAAAGCGGTATCTTTCTTTACCTCACTTTGAAGTTGCTGATTTTCCTGAGCGATAGTATTATTTATAAAAAACACCATCAACAGAGATATATTG
>CAZTVB010000097.1:0-8240 GCA_964616315.1 uncultured Rikenellaceae bacterium | reverse complement strand
AACTAAAAGGTTGAACTATTCCTTTTTATGCTAAATTTGTATAAAAAGGTGTGATTTTTGGTTGGTCTACACTTACGTCTTATTAGCAAATATATGCTTAATCTCTAGTTTTTTAGGAGATAATTTTTTTATATACAAATGAGTTTCTTGTGATAATTTATTGAAACGAAATTATAAAAAATGAATTTATTGATGGTTGTAGAACAGATTAGTTAAACTTTGCGTAGAAATATTAAATTTTTTTCCTTTTTTTGTTAATTGGTTTAGTTGGATATTATTTTACAAGAATAATGAGATACCTCAAACATATTAAGCATTTTGCTTTTCTGCTATTATTGATTATATCGATAGTTACTCCATTTAATCAACTTTATTCTCAGGGAGCTCTTAAAGTTTACGTTCGTTTGATAATAAAAAAAGGCGAGACTGTTGGTTCCAAAATTGTTCTTTACAAGAACGGTCAGGTTACAGAGGAAGTACCATTGAAAAGTGGGCGTTTTGAACTAAACTTGGAGTATAATAACGATTTTGTTCTATCGTTCGAGAAACCAGGTTATGTTACAAAAAAAATTGCTATAGACACAAATGTCCCTGGAGCATTTCGCAAGGATATAGAGCAGGTTAAACAGTTTGAGGTTGAACTTTTTAAACAAGCCAACGAGAAAGAACTTTTAATATACAAAAACCCTGTTGCTAAAATTCGATATGCCTCTGATATTGATGATTTTGACTACGATATAGATTATTCTAGTACCATTCAAAAGCAAATAGATAAGGAGACAAAAGCACTGGCCGAGGAGATTAAGAAGCAGGAGAAGGAAGAGGCTGCAAAGGTTGAAGAGGCTAAAAAGCAACAGATGTTAGCCGAAGCGCAAAAACGCAAAGACGAGGAGGAGGCAAAGAAAAAGGCTGAAGCAGAAGCAAAATTAAAAGAAGCAGAACGAATTAAAGCAGAGGCCGCTGCTCGTGCACTTGCTGAAGCAAAAGCCAAGGAGGAAGCTAAAAAGAAGGAAGAGGAGGCTAAGCTAAAAGCAGCAGAGGAGTCTCGAAAGAGGCAGGAAGAGGAAGCTAAGAAAATTGCTGAACAGAAACGTTTAGAGGAAGAGGCAAGGCTAAAAGCAATAGAAGAGGCAAAGCGCAAAGCCGAAGAGGAGGCGAAAAAGGTTGCGGAGCAAAAAAGATTAGAGGAGGAACGAATTAAGCAGGAGGCAGAAAAGGTTCGTTTAGCAGAGGACGCAAAAAAGAAGGCTGAGGAAGAAGCCCGTAAGAAAGAGGAAGAAAGAATTAAGAAGGAGGCTGAGGAACGAGCTATTGCTGAGGCTAAAGCGAAGGAGGAGGCTTTAAAGAAAGAAGCAGAAGTTAGAGCAAAAGCGGCAGAAGAGGCCAGAATTAAGGCAGAAGAAGAAGCCAAGAAGATAGCGGAGCAAAAAAGAATAGAGGAAGAAGTTCGTATTAAGGCTGCCGAAGAAGCCAAACGCAAAGCCGATGAAGAGGCTAAAAAAATAGCAGAGCAGAAACGCCTGGAGGAAGAACGAATTAACCAGGAAGCCGAAAAAATTCGCTTAGCTGAAGAGGCTAAAAAGAAAGCAGAGGAAGAGGCTAAACTTCAGGAACAGGAACGAATAAAGAAAGAAGCAGAGGCGAGAGCTTTGGCTGATGCAAAAGTAAAAGAGGAACTTCTTAAGAAAGAAGCAGAGGCGAGAGCTAAGGCTGCCGAAGAAGCCCGTATTAAAGCCGAGGAAGAGGCCAATAAACTTGCAGAGCAAAAGCGTCTTAATGAGGAGAAGTTGAAAGAGGAGGCAGAGAAAATTCGATTGGCCGAAGAGGCTAAAAAGAAGGCCGAAGAGGAGGCTCGAATTCTGGAGGAGAAACGAATTAAGGAGGAAGCAGAGAAGACCAGATTAGCGGAGGAAGCACAACGGATAGCTGACGAAGAGGCCAGAATTAAAGAGATTGAAAAGCTTAAAAAAGAGGCCGATGAACGTGCAATTGCTGAGGCTAAAGCACGTGAGGAACTTAGAAAAGCGGAAGAAGAAAAAGCAATAAAAGAGGCCGAACGAAAAAAACGCGAAGACGAAGCTACTGCTAAGGCTGAGCTAGAGCGAAAGTTGCATTTGGAAGATCAAAAGAAAAAGGACGCCGCTTTAAGGTTGAAGTTGGTTGCCGAGAAAATGAGCGCAAAAATTGGAAGTGAGGATGCCGAAAAAGTAGTGAGTTTACTGACTCCTGAGGATGTTACCCGCAGATATACAAGAGAGCGTACCGATGAGGTTATTCGTTTGCCTCGGATTATTATAACGCGTACAGTTTATAATAGAAATGATAAGATTACATTCTACTCAAGAATTGACCACGAATGGGGCGTAGTTTTCTACTTTAAGGATGGTTTCGCTATATCAGAGGATCAGTACAAGATTGAAACAAAGTAATTCAGAGTAGTTTATAATGAAGGAATTTATTACTGCTTGTCCCCGAAATTGCTACAGTTCTTGTGGGTTAAGGGTAATTGTTGATAACAATAAAGTTGTTAATGTTTCTCCGTTACCTTCCAACTTGGCTACCCCTAAGGGTGTATGTTTAAAGGGGCAAAGCTACGTGGAACGTGCCAATTCTAAGGAACGAATTCTTTACCCTCATAAACGAGTTGGCAATGGAAAGTTTGAAAGAATCACTTGGGAGGAGGCATTAAATACAATATCCCAGAAACTAATTTCGCTTAAAAGAGACTACGGTACTCAATCTGTCCTTTATTACGCTGCTAGTGGAATGTCTGGGATATTAAATGAGATTAGCGGACGTTTTTGGCGAAATATTTATGGTGGGGTTACCACCGTTTACGGTAATTTGTGCTGGCCTGCAGGCTTAGAGGCCACAAGGCTAACTCTTGGAGAAAATAAGCATAATGTACCGTGGGATCTTGAGAATGCAAAATTGATAGTTTTGTGGGGTAAGAACCCTGCCGAGAGCAATATTCATGAGATGTTTCCTCTTGGACAGGCATTGGATAATGGTGCAAAACTCATTGTAATTGACCCTCGTAGGACTGAATCGTCGCAACGGGCTGAACTTTTGCTTCAGCCATATCCTTCAACCGATGCTGCGCTTGCTTTAGCAATAGCTAATATTTTAATTCGGAACGGTTGGATTGATAAGGAGTTTATTGCGAAGTATGTAAGTGGTTTCGATGAATTTAAAGACCATGTTCAGCAATTTACAACTGAATGGGCATCAAAAATAACTGGTGTTTCAGTAGAACTAATTGAGAAACTTGCATGGAGCATTGGTAATATCAAGCCAATGACTTTGATTCCGGGTTACGGAATGCAACGTTATACTAACGGAGGCCAATCCGTCAGAGCCCTCTTGGCTTTATCGGTAATTACGGGTAACATTGGTAAGCCAGGAGCTTGTTGGCACTATGCAAACCTTCAGAGCTATGTTTTCGACGATGTTCTGGAGCCTCTTTGCTACTACCCACCAGAGCAGCCCGATGGTATTACCCGCCGTTCTATTTCCACCGCACGCCTTGGCGTTGATATGCTCAATACAAAAAGTCCAGAACTTAAAATGATATGGGTTGAGCGAGGTAATCCTTTAACACAAAACCCCGATACTAATACAGTGTTAAAGGCTTTTCGTGCTTTAGATTTTAGAGTGGTTGTGGAACAATTCTTCACAGATACTGCACTTGAAGCCGATATAGTATTGCCTGCCAAAAATATGTTTGAGCAGACCGATATTATTGGCTCATACTGGAATCCTTATGTACAATTAAGGCAGAAAGTTGTAGAGCCTGCAGGCGAAGTTAAACCCGAAACAGAAATTTATTATCTGCTTGCTCAAAAACTTGGTTACACCGAGGAGCAACTTGAAGGAGTCCTTCTGCCTCCTGGCGATAATTTTGTGGAAAATTTTTTGAATGAGAAGTTGGCAGAATTTCCAACCTTATCGTTAGAGGCATTAAGGCAAGGACCAATACTAGCGCCAGGATTACAGGAAATTGCCTTTTCTGACTTTAAATTTGATACTCCTACAGGCAAAATAGAGTTATATTCCAAACAGGCTAAGGATAAATGGGGTGTTAATCCTTTACCAACCTATGAACCAGCATTGGAGATAGATGATGAGTTGAGGAACGATTTTCCTCTTTTACTGATGAGCCCCAACACTAAGAATAAGATACATTCGCAATTTGGTAATCTTGAAATTATTAAGATGGTAAGTGGTCTACCAACTATCAATATAAATCCCTCCGATGCTCAGCAACGTGGAATAAAAAATGGCGATAAGGTTGAGGTGTTTAATAGTAGGGGCCGATTTACCTTAGTTGCAGAATTAAGTTATCAGGTGAGAGTTGGATGCGTTGTAATACCAAATGGTTGGTGGGGAACACAGGGTGCTCCAGTTAATGCTTTATCAGCAGGGAGAGAAACTGACATGGGGCATGGCTCCGCTTTTCACAATAATAGGGTTGAGGTTAAAAGGGTAAATCGCAAATAAATGGAAAGCAAAGGATTTATATTCGATTACTCAAAATGCGTTGCTTGTCATGCCTGTTTGGTGGCTTGCTATAATGAGAATCATACACAACCACCAATATCGTGGCGACAGGTTCAAGCCCATAACAAATTAAAGGTTCCCTTATCTGGCTTTGTAAATCTATCTATTGCATGTAATCATTGCGAGGATGCTCCTTGCTTAAAGGCTTGTCCTGCAAAAGCATACCATAAAGATTCCGTTACTGGAGCAATTATTCATACTGCCGATAAGTGTATTGGTTGCACATACTGTACCTGGGCCTGCCCATTCGATGCTCCTAAGTATAATGTTGCTAAAGGCGTGGTTGAAAAGTGTAATTTTTGTAATGATAGGTTAAAGTTGGGTGCAATTCCTGCTTGTACTAATGCTTGTCCAACTGGGGCATTGTCTTTTGGTAGTATTGAAGTTAGCGAAATAGTTGATGCTCCAGGCATGTCCAATAAGCCGACAAGCCCTAGGGCTAATTTTTTAAATTCCGACGTTGTAAACTCTAAACCTCAAATGGATTTGGTTGCTTCTGGTTTGAATCCTAGCCAAGTCCTAATTACTGATGTAAAACCGAAAATTAATGCCATTAAGGAGTGGCCTTTGGTTATTTTTACCTTGTTATCGTCGTTGTTAGTAGGTTGGATTATTTTTTTGCTTTTTAACCCTAGTAGCACCAATTATGGTTACTATTTTATTGGATTAGGGTTATTGGGTATGGGATTAAGTAGCCTTCATTTAGGAAAACCATTCAGAGCCTATCGTTCCATATTTAATATAAAAACAAGTTGGCTTAGCCGTGAAATATTGTTTTACTCCTTATTCGTTGGACTATCCTCAATAGTTTTTCTTCTTAGTTCAAACCTTTTCCTTATTTTGTTGACAGTATTAGTTGGGGTATTATTGCTTATAGCCATTGAATATGTTTACTCTGTTGCCGATAAAAACTATAAAACAGTAATCCATAGTGCAAATACACTATTAACTGCAGTGACTTTTGGTTTTTTGCTCACAAATTATAATAGTATTTCAATTGGTCTAATTGCATTAAAGGGCGTTTTGTATATCGCTCGGTATGCATATAAAGATTCCAGTATTACTATGCTTGGATTGGGCTTAATCCGTTTTTTCTCAGGTATCTTAATGCCTTTAGTTTGCATGATGATTTTGAACACTCCCAAGGTTGTGATATTTTTTCCATTTGTAGTAGGGGAACTAATTGACAGGTTTGAGTACTATAATAATCTTCACATTGATACACCTCTCAATTTACTAAGCAAGTCGTTTTCTAAGGGAGATTAGAGTTTAACACTTTAATTTCATTCTTCAAAAGGTATTGTTTGACTAATAATATCTTTTTTTATGTATAACTAGATTATAATTTGATTGATTTCTGAATGATTATTATTATATTTGTTAATACGAAGTGTAATTATGTAGTTAAAAATATTAATATGGACACATTAAATATCAAAGGCACGGCTGAAACACCGAATGTAATTTTTGACCCTGCAAATAATACCTTTGAGATTTCAGGGAAATCATTACCTGAGGATGTTAAAGAGTTTTACAATCCTTTGCTTAAATGGATGAGAGGTTATGCTGAGGCTCCTAATCCTAACACAACCTTGAAGGTGAAAATGGAGTATTTCAATACAGCATCCTCAAAAATGATACTGGAACTTTTTGAGTTGCTGAATGAGATGCATGGTGAGGGTAAGAGTGTAACTATAGAATGGTATTACCAGGAGGACGATGAAGATATGATGGATGCTGGCGCTGATTATGCAGATATGCTTGAAGTACCCTTTAAAATGATTAGTTCTGTTTCCAAATAGCAATTTGATTATGGATAGATTTTTTCTTGAGGCCAGCGCTATAACACCTTATGTTGAATTCGACAAAGGAACGGGTGTATTTATTATTCAAGGAAAATCGTTGCCCGAGGATGTAAAATCATACTATATGCCCTTGGTTCAATGGTGGGATAATTATATTAAGAATCCTAATCTATCTACTAACTTAGTGTTGGATTTTGACTATTTTAACACTGCTTCTTCCAAAATGTTACTAATTTTGCTGAATAAAGTTAAGGAGTTGCACAAGAGTGGGAAGGAAGTGTTAGTTACATGGAAATATCCACAGTTAGATGCTGAGTTAGAAGAATCTGGAGAGGAATTTGCAGAACTTTTAAATGTACCATTCGAAATGATTGCTAAGCCCATTGATTAACTTATGATATTTTTACAAAATCCCTAGCGAAATGAAAAAGTTACAGATTCTTCCCAAAAAAGATTCTCCTGAAGTGGTATTTGATCCCCAATCAGGAAATTTTTCAATTGTTGGGATAAGCCATCCTGAAAACATATCGAATTTTTTCGATCCTGTTATGAAGTGGCTTGACGAATACCTACTTGAAATTAACAAGTCTGGCTCTGCTACTATTAAACCTATAAAACTTAGGCTTTTCTTTAAATATATCAATTCGGCATCTTATAAGTATATGGTTACTTTCCTTCAAAAGATGAACGAATTTGTTGTGGCTGGCGTTTCTGTTACTATGGAGTGGCAATATGAACCAGAAGATGAGGATATGCGTGATGCTGGTTTTGAGTTAATGGAGTATGCCAATATAAAAATTCCATTTACCTGTACTGTTTGTACCGATAATGCTTAAACAATAATATATGCATAAAAAAAGGGAGCAACTTGCTCCCTTTTGTATTTTTAGTCGCCGAAGCTTATTCCAACGCCCCTTGCTGTGTTTACCAAATCGCAAGTAGGCTCTACAAAGTTAGGACGATTAATTGCATCAATTAATGGAACTGAAATAATGTCGGGGTGGCGGTATGCAACCATCTCGCCGAATTTGCCCTCAAGTACCATTTCAAACGCCTTAACACCAAATTGAGTTGCTAAAACTCTATCGTAAGCTACAGGGATACCTCCACGTTGAAGGTGACCAAGCACTGTTTCGCGAATATCAGCATCAAAACCAATTCTTTTCAAATCGCTGGTTAACGTGTGGGCTACACCACCAAGGCGTAGGTTGTGGTAACCAACCTCATCACTTTGCTCTGATGTTAAAGTACCACCAACAGGAGTAGCACCCTCTGCAATAACAACAATTGCGTGGCCTTTTCCTTTATCGTAGCGACTCTTTAATTTCTCTGCAACCTTATTTATATCGTAAGGAATCTCTGGAATTAAGCAAACCTCAGCACCACCTGCAATAGCTGCGTGAAGCGCAATCCAACCTGCGTAACGTCCCATAACCTCTAAAATAAGAACACGGTTGTGGCTCGATGCAGTAGTTACAAGTTTATCAACAGCATCAGTTGCAATCTGAACTGCAGTCTGGAAACCGAAAGTGAAGTCGGTTGCAGAAAGGTCGTTATCGATAGTTTTTGGAACACCAATAACATTAAGTCCCTTTTCGTATAGTTGTTGCGATATTTTCTGAGAACCATCGCCACCAATGCTGATAACAGCATCGATACCTAGGTACTGGAGTTTGCGAATCATTTCATCGGAGCGGTCAACTGCACCCCATGAACCATCCTTATTTTTAAATGGCCATGCAAAGGGGCCTCCCTTGTTGGTGGTACCAATAATGGTTCCACCTTGTACGTGAATTCCTGAAACTGCTTTTTCGTCTAAAACTCTAATTTCGGTAGGTTCGCGAAGAATTCCATCGAACGATTGAATACTTCCAA
>CAZTVB010000096.1:7465-8278 GCA_964616315.1 uncultured Rikenellaceae bacterium | reverse complement strand
TTAATAAAGTAACTGAATACGCTAGAGGTATTTTAATGTATGGGTACATTGTCCAAATACTAAAACCAGACGGTGGTGATGGTCAATATTCAGAATACAATCTTATTTCAATAACATTACATTCGAAGGAAACCGGAGAGATGGGAAAAGGTGAGACATTCGTAAAAAGATAAAATATTCAAGCAATTCTCCAGTGAAGCCTTTCGAATAATGGAAAACATGACTTCAGCCAAATAATGAGATGAACAATAGAAAACTTATCCTTTACATTGCCTGCTCCTTGGATGGATATATTGCCAAGCTCAACGATAATTTAGATTTTTTGAACATAGTTCAACGCGAAGGCGAGGATTATGGCTATGGCGAATTTATTACCTCCGTTGATACTGTAATATTAGGCCGCAAAACTTACGATTGGGTTGTGGGGCATGGTTATGGCTTTCCTCATGCCGATAAAGAATCATACATCATTACAAGGCAGTCAAAACCCCGTGAAGGCAATTTAATTTTCTATAATGGAGACCTAAGGAAATTAGTATTTGATTTGAAATCGAAAAGCGGAAAAAATATCTTCTGCGATGGTGGTGCTGAGATTGTAAATCTGTTGCTAAGGGATAAACTATTTGATGAATTGATAATCTCAATAATACCTATTTTGGTTGGCGATGGAGTGAAACTCTTTAAGGATGTCCGACCCGAACAGGAACTTGAACTTGTTTCAGTTAAAAAATTCGATAGTGGACTTGTTCAGTTGCATTATAGAATTAAATCAGTTTAATTGCAATCGTAAAAAGTTGACTCAAAATATGATGT
>CAZTVB010000096.1:0-7455 GCA_964616315.1 uncultured Rikenellaceae bacterium | reverse complement strand
CCACGAACAGGAACTTGAACTTATTTCGACAAAAAAATATGACAGTGGACTTGTTCAGTTGCATTATAGAATAAAGAAAGATTGATGGGCGAAATACTCAAATTATACTAGAATGAAAAGATTGATGGTTTCAATTCTGTCAACTATTTTCTTTGCGTTGACGTGTTATTCTCAAGGCAAAAATATTCTAAGATTTGTGCCAGAAGGCTATTCAATCCTAGAATTTAAAAAGGGCAATTTGAACCTCGACTCCATAGAGGATGCAATTTTAGTTCTTAATAAAAACGGGGAGGACAGCACTTCAACCATCGAAAATCCTGTAAAAAGAAATCTTTTAATTCTTATAGGAGAGCCCAATGGTACCTATATGCTTGCCACTCAGAATGAGAATGCGGTTTACTACTATGGCTTCGATGCCAATTTCAAGGATGCATTTGTAGGTGTGAGAATAGAAAAAGGGCGTTTTATTATTGAACATTATGGCGGATTTACAAAAAGGTGGGGTAGGACAACTACTTTTGAATTTAACCCTTCTGCAAATGATTGGTTTTTACTGGAGGACGAATACTTCGTAATGGATGCAACTGACCAGGAAGAGCCAAACAAAGTAATAAGTGAGACAAAGTTGACCAACAAAAATTTCGGAGCTATACCGTTTGGTAAATTTAATATTTACAATGAGTTGAAATGATATTTAAGAGATTTGTAAAAACAGCATTATAGTTGGTAGGAGTGTGATTTTATTCTAAAATCGCTAAGAGAAATCATATATCAATTAAAACTATTTTATTACCTTTCGCATTCCCAATAAAATAAACTGTTTTTATATTTTTAAAATGATTAAAATAGTAAAGTTTGCTCTTGTTGTTTTGTTTGCTTTTCAAATCAAATGTTCTAGTGCTCAAACCGAAAATATCGATAGCCTCGAGAACACCCTAAAGCAACATACTAACGCCGATACCGCAAAGGTAAATCTGCTCAATAAAATTGCCTTTGTATACCTAGGTAAGGATAATCAAAAATTACTTAGCAATGCTGTTTATGCTAGTAAATTATCCGATAGTTTGAATTTTCCAGAGGGCAAATCGGAAAGTTTGCGCTTAATGGGAATTGGTTACACAAGAACTGATACAGTTAAGGCGCTTGCTTACTTTAATGAATCCATTAAAATTGCCGAATCTATTGCTAGTAAAATTCAAATAGCTCGAAGTCTGGGTGCAATGGGAATTCTTTATGGTGTTGCAGGGCAGAATATTAAGGCCGTTGAGTGCTATCAAAAAACCATTGCTATTGCCACAGAGTTAAACGATAATCAAATAAAAGCAAAGAACTACATTAACCTTGCACAGGCGTATAATCGGATGGGTAACTCCAGTTTGGCTATTGAGAGTTATAACAAGGCGCTGGATGCATATGAACTATTTGATGATAAGTTGGGTATGGCCAGTTGTTACAATTCATTGGGGAACTTATACGAAATTCAAGGGAATTTTCCATTAGCGGTCGATTGCGGTCAAAAAGGGTTGAAGATTAGGGAAGAACTGAACGATAAGGCAGGCATATCAACAAGTTTAATTAGTATTGCTGGATTATACTTTAATCAGAAGAACTACGAAAAAGCGCTCGATTACCTTAAGCGCTCGTTACAAATAGCCGAGGAAATTAACGAGCAGCATAATATTGCGGCTTGTCTGCTCAATATTGGCTTTGCATATCTTGAAACTAATAGTCCCGAAGCGTTGGAATACCTTCAACGGGCATTGGACTATAGCGAAAAACTAAATATAGTATCGCTAAAGTTTAGCGCATTGTCATTTATGGGCAGTTACTACAGCGAGCACCAGGATTATGATAAAGCGTTAGAATTTTACTTTAAGGCATTAGACTTGGTCGAAAAAAATAGTAATAAACCTAGAATTGGTGAGATAACTAAAAGTATTGCCAATGTCTACTTCAAAAAGAAACAATACACATTGGCTCTAAAATACGCTCAAAGGAGTTTGCCAATTGCTGAAAAAACTAAACAGTTGAAGTTAAGAAAAGGATTACATTATCTTCTTTCTCAAATTTACGCTGTAAAAGGTAACTACAAGGAAGCTTATAGTAATAGTATTAAGTACAGTGTTCTGAGTGATAGTGTTTATAACGAGGGTAATGTAAGGCAGATAGCCGAGTTGGAGTATAAATATAAGTATGAGAAGGAAAAGCAAATGCTTGAGCTTGAACAGCAGAAAAAGGATGCTATGCAGGTTGCCGAAAAGAGACAGCAAAGTATTATTTTGCTTTCATTTATATTGGCTTTTGCGTTAATGTCGGCACTAGCATTTTACATTTACCAAGCTTATCGCATAAAGCGTCAATCAAATATTTCGTTGGCAATTCAGAAGAATGAGATTGAGGCTAAGAATTTAAATTTGGTTCAACTAAACAACGAAATTGTAGCCCAACAGGAAGAGATAGCCACTCAGCGCGATATGGTGGTGGCGCAGAAAAATAAAATTCAAGTCCAGAACAAGGAGATTACCGATAGTATTGATTATGCCAAGCATATTCAGCAAGCCTTACTTCCGCTTATGGAATCAGTTGAGGGTCTTGTTGATGAATATTTTGTCCTACATAAGCCAAAGGATATTGTATCGGGCGATTTTTACTGGAATACGCAAGTTGATAACTACTTGGTAGTTGCCGTTGCCGATTGTACTGGACATGGTGTGCCAGGTGCATTTATGAGTGTTCTGGGTGTGTCGTTACTTAACGAGATTGTGAGGAAAAGGCAAATTGTTAAGGCTAATGAAATTCTTAATGAACTTAGAACTTCCATAATTGAGGCGTTAAAACAAAAGTGGCAATCGGGCGAGCAAAAGGATGGTATGGACATTGCAGTTGTAATTATTAATACTCAAAATTCCGAATTGCAGTACGCAGGTGCTCATATACCTTTATTTATTTTTAACCAACAGAATGGGCTTGCCGAAATAAAATCTGACAAACAAACTGTGGCTATCAACATTAAAATGGTGAACTTCACCAACAATGTGTTTACACTAAGTAAGGGTGACAGTATTTACCTGGCAACTGATGGCTATTATGATCAGTTTGGAGGTTCGGACAATGTTAAATTCAAGAAGAAGCAACTTGTTGAGTTGATTTCAGAAATTGCAAATAAACCAATGAACGAGCAGGCAAGGATTCTGGATGATAGGTTTGAAAACTGGAGAGGTAGCAAAAATCAAACTGACGATGTAACCATTGTTGGATTAAGGGTTTAGATGTGGCAAGTACTATCATTTATGGAGCCCTTGGATTACAAATCCAAGGGTTTTTGTTGAGCGTGAAACAACAGCGGTTTTTAACCGCAAAGTATTATGACTTATAAGCTAAACCTTGTGTCCTTTGTGGTTGTATTCTGAACCACAATAACATTTACTTTATCTATTTAGGTTGAGACACCAATGCTAGGTTGGCTACTCGGTAAATTAAGCGAGCACCCACGTTAGCATCCCACTCATCATTGCCTGGGGCTACTTCGTTTACGTCGAAACCAATTATATTTCGTTTCGAACTAACAAGTTTCTCCACTAAGTAAATGATTTGCTCCATTTCAAACCCTCCAGGAACTGGAGTGCCAGTGTTTGGACAAAGTTTAGGATCGAATCCGTCAATATCAATGCTTAAGTACACTTTTTGAGGAAGTTCCTTGATTATGCTATCGCATATTTCCGACCAACTCTTACCCTCGTATTGGTTGTGCTTTATATCCCTATCAAAGAAGGTTTTGATTCTCTTGTCGGAGCTAATAAGATCAAATTCATCTTGGCAGTAATCGCGAATCCCAATTTGAACTAACTTACTTATTTGAGGCAGTTTTATTGCATTGTACATTATTGATGCATGCGAGAATTCAAAACCCTCGTAAGCCTTTCTTAAATCAGCATGAGCATCAACATGAAGTATTCCAAATGAACTGTGCTTGTCCGATAATGCTTGAATTAATCCAAGAGGTGTGCTATGGTCGCCACCAACCAATGCAACAAGTTTATTCTTATTTAAGTATTTTAACGACTCGGTTTTTACCCATTTGTTGAGCTCTGCACAGGCTAAGTTAATTTCATCCTGAATATTTTTCATCAATTCATTTTGTTCAGGTGATTCGCCATTTGTTAGCATCTCAATATACTCCTCGGCCTTTTTTCGTAGCGATGTGCTTCTGGATTTTATTTTCTTGCTCACCTTGTCCATGGCAATGCCCATTTTCCATGCATCCTTCACGTAAGGGTCAAATAAATCAACTTGGTAAGATGCATTAAGTATTGCTTCTGGAGCATTAGCTGTTCCAGCACTGTAGGAAACAGTAACTTCCCAGGGAACGGGAATTATTACAAGGTTCGCATTGTTGCAGTTAAATGGTAGGCCATAAATGTTCTCGGAAGTATTTCCAATGCCACTAGGGTCGAAATTCTCAATTTGATCAGTTTTTGCCATTATCATCAAAAATTATTGGACAAAAGTATGAAAAAAGAGAGTTTGCAACAATAACTGGCGATAACCATAAATGGAAAATGCAGGATTGTCGGTGTTGCTTTGATTTTGATGTTGAGAGCGTGTCTGAAGAGATGTTTAACTGCAAAGTAGTTTGACTAAAAAAAAGGACTTCAAGTTCTTTGTGGTTTAATATTTCTTAATTAGGTGCCCAGGACAAGACTCGAACTTGCACATCATTGCTGATACTAGTCCCTGAAACTAGCGCGTCTACCAATTCCGCCACCTGGGCATATATAATCTGCATCTTAAATTAGAATTGTTTTCAATTCTAATATTTATTTACCTGTAATTCAAGGGTGGCGGGAGCTCGTTCCTCGGTTTCGCCACCTAGGCTTTGTTAGAGCAAATGTAAAAAAATCTTTGTTACAAGGATTTGCAATTCATGGTTTTCTTTTGTTAAGATTTATGGAGATATCTCACTTCGTTTAAAATCGACTGTAGAAATTGATCAAGTCAATGATAAGAGCGATAGTGTATAATAAAAATGAGCACTAGAAAACTAATGCTCATTTTGTTATATTGATAGTCCGAATTCTAACTTCTAAAATCTAGATTCTGTTCTTACAAATTTTCCTTAATGTAGTTTGTTAGCATTGTGTAAAGGTGCATAGTTGTGTTACCACCACGTATGCCATGATTTTTGTCGGGGTAAAGCATTAGGTCGAACTGCTTGCCGCTTTGTACAAGTTTCTCAATTAACTCAATGGAGTTTTGCACGTGAACATTATCATCGGCGGTACCGTGAACAAGTAGTAATTTACCTTTTAGTTTGTCAACATGGTTGATAGGGGAGTTGCTATCGTAGCCAAGTCCATTATCTTGAGGTAATCCCATAAAACGTTCGGTGTAAATTGAGTCGTAGTAGCGCCAGTTGGTGACAGGTGCAACTGCAATGGCCATTTTGAATACATCGGCACCCTTGAATAGGCAAAGCGATGACATGTATCCTCCGTAGCTCCATCCCCAAATGCCAATTCGTGTTCCATCAATGTAGGATAGTGTTTGCAAATATTTTGCAGCCTCAATTTGGTCGGTCGATTCGTAAAGTCCCATTTGGCCGTAAGTCATTTTTTTGAAAGCCTCGCCACGTCCGCCAGTTCCACGTCCATCAACGCAAACAACAATGTATCCTAAAGTTGCAAGGTATTCATCCCAGCCAATCCTAAAGTTATCCTGAACAGATTGTGAACCAGGTCCGCTGTACTGATACATTAAGACAGGGTACTTTTTATCGGCGCTGAAATCAAATGGTTTTACCATATAGCCGTAAAGTTCAACTTTTTCCGATGTTTTAAAGGTGAAGTTTTCTTTTGTGGGCATATCGTACTCTGCAATACGTTCCTTGAGTTTCGCATTGTCTTCCAGGGTTCTAATAAGTTTTCCCTTGCTGTTGTGCAGAGTTACCAATGTGGGGGTATTTGTATTGTTGTGAAAATGAATGTAGTATTTAAAGCCAGTGCTAAAGTTTGCACTATTACTGCCTTCCTTTTCCGATAGTTTTGTTGGATTGCCACCGTTGGTAGACAAGCTGTAAACAGCTTTTCTCAAGGGTGAGTTATCGTAAGCGGAGTAGTAAACAACTTTTTTTGCTGCATCGTAACCGTAAATATTTGTAACCTCATTGGTCCCTTTTGTGAGCTGACGGATTAGTTTGCCATCCATTCCGTAAAAGTAGATATGCTTGTAACCATCCATCTCTGAAGTAATAATAAAACTCTTACCATCGGGCGTAAAGGTTAGGTAGTTGTCGTTTGGTTCCTCAACGTAATACTTGTTTGTTTCGGTGTAAAGTGTAGTTGAATTTCCTGTGGTTGCGTCGGCTAGCATAATGTCAATTTTATTCTGTAGCCTATTTAGCCTTAGCATGCTTAGTTGATTTAGATTGGTGGTCCATGCAATGCGAGCAATGTACTGGTCAGTTTCGGGGCCAACATCCATTTTTGTAGTTGTTTTAGCGCCTAGGTCGTAGGTGTGTATACTAACCACAGAGTTTGTTTCACCTGCTTTAGGGTACTTAAATGTGTAGTTTTCGGGGTAAAGTTTATTCTCGAACATTGTCATGTTGAACATTTTTACCTTGCTCTCGTCGAAACGGTAGAATGCCAATTTTTTGGAATCGGGCGACCATTGCATTCCAGTTGTAAGAGCAAACTCCTCCTCGTAAACCCAATCAGCAGCACCGTTGATGATGTTGTTGTAAAGTCCGTCGGTTGTTATTTGGGTTTCCTCAAAGTTCGTAAGGTTTACAATGTAGATGTTGTTGTCGCGAACAAAGCTAACCCAGTTGCCATCGGGCGAGAATGTGGCATTCATTTGAGCACCATTTTTCGAAAGCGGGGTTAGCGATTTCGATTTCAAATCATAGATATAGTTGACTGTGGTGTATGAATGACGGTAGATATAGTCGTTTTTGGTTTCAATCAGCATCTTATCTTCTGCGGGACTAAACTGGTATCCTCCAAATTCTTTGATATCCTCGTTCGATGTGAATTCAGCAGGGTCAAATAGTGCTGCAACCTCATCACCAGTAGCGTATTTAAACTTGGCTACCTGACGCTTTGCATTGTAGGCCGAGTAATGCTCCCCATCGTTCATCGATGTTAGGCCATATACGCTTCGTGAGCGGAAAGTGCCTTTTTTGAACAAATCCTCAAGGGTGATTTTTGCCTTTTGGGCAGAGCTAAGCTGAGGAATAAACATTAATGCTATTACTAATAGCCATAAACATTTACGGATGTTTCTCATATTATTAGGTTTTATATTTGTTTTAAGTTGCTGATGCTTATTAGAATGATTTGTAAAATATTAGTTTAACACCACCCCAAAATAATCTTTATAAGTCAAACTTCAAAAAAGGTAATTCACTCTAAAAATTAAAGTTTTAGTATTTACCATTAATATGCTATTCAACTT
>CAZTVB010000095.1:0-8292 GCA_964616315.1 uncultured Rikenellaceae bacterium | reverse complement strand
CTGGATGAAGGATTGTTTCTTTACAAAAATGCACCAACACAAGATTTGATTTTTATAGGGGGTGAACTTCGTAAAAAACACATCCCCTCAAATAAGGTAACTTGGCAGATTGACAGAAATGTGAATATTACCAATGTATGCGTTTCTGGTTGTAAATTTTGCAATTTCCATTGTAAAATCAGCTCAGACAATGCTTTCATAACAACAATCGACGAATACCGCATAAAGATTGAAGAGTTGGAACGATACGGCGGCGACCAACTTCTATTACAGGGAGGCTTGCATCCAAAACTTGGGCTAGAGTACTACTGTAACCTTTTTAACGAGTTAAAAGGCGAGTTTCCCAATATTAAATTACACGCCCTTGGACCTCCCGAAGTGGCATTTATTGCCAAAAAGGAGCGAATGAGTTATGGCGATGTTCTAGAGGCGCTTATTGAGGCTGGCTTAGACAGCCTACCTGGCGCTGGTGCTGAAATTTTGGTTGATAGAGTCCGTAAATCCATATCGCCCGGCAAACCCGATAGCCAAGCTTGGTTAGATGTTATGCACGAGGCGCATAAATTGGGTATGATTACATCGGCCACGATGATGATAGGCCATATTGAGACCTTCGAAGAGCGTCTGGAACATTTAATAAAGTTCCGAGAACTTCAGGCACGCAAACCTGACAATGTTCCTGGATTCCTAAACTTTATAGTTTGGACATTCCAGGATAAGGGAACAAAACTCGAAGATGAGGGTGTTATCAGTAAAGTTTCGGCCGAGGAGTATATTCGCACCATAGCCATTTGCCGAATTATGCTCAATAATATCAAAAACATTCAAGCATCCTGGTTAACGGTTGGTATAGATACTGCTCAGGTTTGCCTGCATGCTGGGGCCAACGATTTTGGCTCAATTATGATTGAGGAAAACGTAGTTTCATCGGCAGGGGCAAAAAATAAAATGGACGCTTATGGCATTCAAAAAGCCATTGTTGATGCTGGATTCGAACCTCAACTTCGCAATCAACGCTACGAGTACATTGTACTTCCAGACTGCGAATTCAGCAAGATATACACTTTAGATGAACTTAAGAAACATTAAGAATATATCATGCAACAAATAAAAATTCCGAGCAAAAACTCGGAATTTTTTGTTGAATCATGAAACCGAATCAACATTTAATAATCAATTATGACGGATTGATATTAATTCATGAACTTGATAATCAGCACGTTATTTCGATTTTAATAGTTGATTATCAATTATCTCCTTAAACATTTTTTTTGTTTCCTCTGGCGTGCGAGCAATTCCTGATGTTATAAAAGGCTTGCCATCCATTGGAAAAAATAAGAATGTAGGAATACTTTGAATGCCTATTTCAGACGAAATTTGTTGCTCTTTCTGAGTATCAACTTTATAAACGTATATTTTCCCGGCGTACTCTTTTGCAAGTTCATCCAAAATTGGAGAAGCAATTCTGCAAGGACCGCACCAAGATGCCCAAAAATCTACAATTGCAGGCTTATCGCCCAAATACTTCATATTATCGCCACCCTTGGTGTAATCCATTATTTTGGTTAAGAACTGCTCGCGGGTTATACTTATAGCTTCGCCACTTGCAGTTAAAGGCTCAACCTTTGCAACAACAGGTTCACCTTCGGGTTTCCCTTTTGCTGAACTATTACCGTTACAGGCCTCCAACGATATCACCATAAGTAAAAATATCGGAAGAGTTAACATAACCTTTTTCATATTTTTGTTTTTTTGTTAGTCATTTTTAAAAATCACCGTGCCACAAATATAACCAATGACACGGCGATAACCCAGAAACGTTATTCGTTACATTTAATCATTAGCCTTATACTGAAAGGCACCATAACCACAAAAATTCACACAACGTCCACAGTTCAAGCAGTTTTCCTTATCAATCTCAGGTGCAGAATTCCAACTTTTCTGCTTTATTGCCCCTGTTGGGCAATAGCTAACAACTGGACATGGATGATTCTGCGGACATCTCGATTCTTCAACAATGATTGTATGCATATTGTTCGTTTAGTATTAATTTGATACTGCAAAAATAACACATATCAATATATCTACATATAAATTTTTGTTGTTTTTTATCAATGTGTATAAAAAAAGAGGCACCAACGTACCTCTTAATTTAAAACACCCAATTAAATAACTACTTTCCACCCCTTAACTTTACTTCGTAGGTTTTCCCATTTACTGTAACTGTTGCAAGATTATCGCATTCACCATCGCCATAGTCGAATGTTGCTGTGCTGTCATTAACAGTTAAATCAATGGTACCTTCAACAATCCAGCGGCAACTCAGTTTAATCATTAAAGCATTAGTAATTTGGTGTGTATAGGCATATCCATTCCTGTTAATTCCAGTTGCTGTTCCCTCAACGGTATGAATATCGTCCCAGATATAGTAAGGAGTATCAAAACCTGCAACCCAAGTACGAGTTCTTGTAAATGCTCTAGTATAAGTAGTTCCATCGGTAAAGGTTATTTTACCATCCTGCAAGGTTATTGTATAGGTATAATCTGCGGTTTTGGTGATATTCTTTTCACCTTCAATCAAATTGCCATTAATTGTGAAATTTAGAAAAGTTACATTGCGTTCAAAACTCTCAGCCAAAGGATTACCAAGCGTTCTAATAACAATTTGGCCATTCTTCACTTTTTCAAATCTTGCATTTCCGTTAACAAAATTGGAGTATGTAATAGTATCAACCCTCCAGTCGCCATCCCACGATGTTGCCCGAACGCGAGTCCCTTGACCCTCAGCATTTAGAGAAGTGTATTCCATTGATTTTGAATCGCCAACCATTGTTAATTCGTCAACTTCCGTTAAAACGTCATCATAGTAAGCAGTCGCCTCATCGTCCTGCTGCATTGTACTTACAATAGGGTCTGTTTCTTCGTCCTTTTGACAAGAAGTTAAACTGATAGTTACCATTAACATTAGGCTTGTTGCAAAAAATAAACTTGTACGTTTCATAGCTGTAAGATTTAAGTTAAACATTTTATTAAACTGATATTTATTTATTTTCCTTAAGGATTATCATATTTCCGTTAACTTGCCAGTTTAAATTCATTGGCAAGCAAACCAATTCTAATGCGTTGTTTAAATTGTTATTGCTGAAATAGCCCGTGTAGAATCGGTTTGTGTCACCATCAATAAATATGTCCACATCAAACTGGCGCTCTAACTCTTCAATAACATTATTAATAGGGGTATTGCTAAAGTAAAAATCGCCCTGAGTCCAAGCAACCCGCTGGTTACTATAATTTACTTTAATTGACCGCTCCATGTCGCCTCCTTTTGTTTTAGTTTCATCGCCCATGGTAAGAATAACCTCCTGTTTACTTTTAGTGGCAACCACCCTAACCCTACCCTCAATGCAGCTTACGGTGGTAATCCCTTTTCGAGAATAAACATTGAAAATGGTTCCTAGCACCGAGGTCTTTGCCGAAGAAGTTTCTATCTGAAACCTGCTCCCCTTTACTACCCTAAACATTGCCTCTCCATTGAGTTTGACATTTCTATTAAAAAACCATCTGTTTTTATTATACGATAGTTCTGATTCTGCATTAATTATTACCTCACTATTATCGGGAAGAAAGTGTACTACTTGATTCCCGCGTGGAACAATTACCGTAACATTTCCCATAGCAAAAAGGAATACCAACGACGAAATGCCTAAAACAAGTAGAATAGATGCTGCTATTCTTAAAAAGGTTGATGCTAAGGGTATTATTTGAACCTGTTTCTCGCTATTTATTTTTTCAAAGACCGCTTGCCAAATTTGTTCCTTCGATTTACCTGCTGGAATTTTTAATTTGCCAAATTCTTGCTCAAAAGCCTCGGGAGTAAGCCTGTTTCGATTATCTATATTTTTATTTTCCCTACGCATTTTGATTTGCTTTACTATTAATACAACACCTACCTAAAACACCCTACCAAAAATTTATTTTTTAAAAAAAATAGTTGACAGGATGATAGAGATAGAAAAAGCCGACGACAGAATCGATTAAATCAACAATTATTTACGCTGGAAAGTATTTCTAAAACTTCAGGTTGAAGAAAAGTGTAGGCGTAAAGCCCAGTCCGTAGTAATCTGTAAAAACAATAACAGGGCTACCCTCCAAATAGTCTTGAATAGGTGTGTCGGACAGCGAGTATGGCTTAGATAGGAGGTTATTCCTATTATAGATATTGAAACCTTTTACACCTATTTGCAATTCGGATTGCAAAATCTTTTGGGTAAAGGTTATTCCTGCATCGAGCCTGTGGTAAGGCTCTAGGTGCGATGAGTTTTTTTCGTAATCGGGCGAAATTTGTAGTGTAGAAGTAAGTATTAACTCGTCCCATGGTTTGGGTGAGCCGTAAATCCAATTAGCAGTAAATCGCCATCTGCCAACACTGTAAACACCAACTAATTTTAGTTCATGTAGATGGTCGTCGAGGGAACTGTATTCTTCACCTCCATTTAAGTTATTAGATTTGCTAAAAGCCTTACTCAGCGAGTATGCAATCCAAAACTCTGCATTGCTCCAGCTTTTCTTCATAAGTATATCAACCCCAAACGCACGTGTATCAACAGTATAAAGTTTTGAAACCATTGTTACCTTATTCCCACTAGTCCTTCGAACCGAACTTTGCAAATACGACATACCATCGGTTTTCTTTGCATATCCCTCCAAATCAAGAATAAGCCCATTGCTACCTTTCCAGCTAAAACCAGCAATAAAGTGTTTGGATTTAACAACTGGGAATCGTTCACCATCCGAAGCTGTCCAAATGTTTTTATAACTAGACCCAAACTGAAGTACCCGATTTACATACTGATTATACTGCCCTGCAGCAAATTTAAGTGTTAACTTCTCCGAAGGATTAATCATCAACTGAAACCTTGGTTCAAAGTAAAGCTTCGATGTAAGATTATGGTGACTAGCGCGAAAACCAAAAGTAAATGCCTTGAGATTATCAAAGGAAATTGTATTCTGAATCCATCCAGTAAAAGTCTCGGAGTAAAAATTAGAAGTTCTAACAGTATCTATTGCTTTACTACCATTAGTTGCTTGCATATACGATTCGTAAGAATCAATATCAACCATATTACCGTGGAATCCACCCTCGAGCGTATTGCTTTGACCTAACTTTAAGTGACCTGATAAATTAATGGATATATCCGACAAACCATTGTCAATTTTGTAATCCTTCAAAATAGTGTCGCGCAGGGTTGAATATTGCCTTTTGCGAAGCGTGCTATCGTTATGGTAATAAAAAAGGTTATAATCAGAAGCACCTATAGTTAAATTATGATAGAAATTCGGATTCCATTGTCGAGCCCAGCGTAAACCAACACCTTGGTTTCCCCAGTAGGAATCCTCCTCTATGTAAGGATTGGTATCTAATTGCTTATAGTTTAAATCGTCTGTTCCCCGATATCCACTTATCGATATGTTATCCTTTTGTGTTGGTTTAAAGTTGATTTTTGCATTTACGTCGTAATAGTAAAACTCTGGCAAACTTGGGTCAGAATTAAACGCTCCAACATTTAATTTAGATGATAACAAGTCGGAACTTGCACTTTCAAAAAGATTGAAGTAGAGGTCGGAACGGTAATAATCGGTAAATGACCTGCGGGCAGCCAGTACAAATGTTGTTTTTTTTCCAATTGGTCCTTCCATGGAAATATCGGCAGATAGCTGGTCGCCTCCGGCATCAACCACAAAACTGTTCTCATTTCCTGTTTTCCCAGTAACCTCAACTACCGAGGAGGCTCGCCCACCCCAGCGGGAGTCGAATCCACCCCGAATTAGTCGGATATCTTTGATTGCCTTACTGTTAAAACTAGTAAATGCTCCAAAAAAATGGTCGATATGGTATATTGTAAATCCATCGTAGATAAATAAGTTCTTGTCCGAAGGCGAATGCCGAACTGTAAGACCCGATAATGATTCAACTGTTCCATCTACCCCAGGGAGAAACTGCAACGGGGCAACAATATCAATTCCAGATAAAGACGAAACCTGTCCAACTTTTCGAGAATTCCAAACGAACTCACTAGGTCGACTCCCTACCGATATAAATTCGGGCATCTCCTTTACAACCTTAACATCAGGAAGTGTTATAGAATTTCTATCAAGTTCAACGATTACTGGCGATGAATTGAACTCCAACTTTGCGACCTTCATCTCCAATGGCTCAAAGCCAATGTAGCTAACCCGAATAGTCATTGAATCTTCCGCGGATTCTTGAATAGAAAAATAACCATCGGGGTTGGTTGATGTTCCAATGTTTGCCCCTAAAACTCTAACATTGGCATAAGGCAGTGTTTCTCCCGATATTTTATCGCGAACAATCCCCACTACGTTCTTAGGCTTTTCTGACACAGGTTCAATTAGCGCCTTTTTTTTAAGAATAAAAACATCGTTAACTTTAACAACCTCCAAACCTGTGTTTGAAAGTAGTTTTTCTATTGCCTGCCCTGGCAAATCCTTCTTTATATTAGCACTAACAACAACTCCCTCAACAACAGCATTGTCGAAAGCTATCTTTACCCCATACTTTTTTGTTATTAAATCAAGCGCCGCTGATAAAGGAATCTTGTTGAACTTTTCGGTTATTCCCTGCTGAGCAAATAAGCCATTGGTTATGATAGAGAGAAACACTACCATAAAACAACATACATATTGGAGTCTATATACTTTTAGCCGTTTCAAAGGTATAATATACCATTATTAATAAGTACAACTCAGGTTGATTTTACCCTAATTTTTGATGGAAACTTTACTGGAATCGGGACTAATCTCATACACAATTCCCATAGGTAGCGAAACCAAATCCAACGCTTCCTTTAGGTTGTTATTGCGGAAAAAACCTGTATAAATGCGTTGACTGGCATCAAATCCTTCAACACTAATAGCTACATTGAACTGGCGCTCAATCTCATCAAGAACATCGGAAAGTTTTGCGTTTTGGAAGAAAAATTCACCAATAGTCCAAGTTGGTGCACCAATGGAATCCGTTGGAATTTGAGTAAACTTCAACCCATTATTTTCAGCATCAACGCCAAGCCCTTTGGTTAACTTTACAGGCTCGGTGGTTGGTGTAATAACGTTAACTGTTCCCTCAAAACAAACAACCTGAAAATTTTTATCTCGCGATTTTACATTAAACTCTGTTCCCAACACCTCAACAATTCTGTTCTGAGAATCGGTTACAATGAACTTTCCTCCACTTTTAACCTTAAAGTATGCCTCGCCTTCCATTTTAATTTTCCTTCCCACCAAGTTGTAGAACTTTGGATACTTAATTTTTGAATCGGCATTCAGCATAACCTGAGAACCATCGGGTAAAACCACATCAACAACATAGCCCTTAGGGGCAACTTTCTCGATACTCGAGAACCATGCATAGCTCCATCCTACGGCAATAAAAACAACAATAGATGCTGCCACAGCAAGCCAAAACTTAGTGTTGACAATCTTAACCACCTTAGCTTGATGCTCCTGCTCAACCACCGATTGCATAAGCATACTCCACGCCTCCTCCTTTGAACGCGACGAAGCAGGAACTTTTACCCCTTTCATTTCTGAAAGAATATGCTCCAATTCTGGGTTGTTTAACTCATCATTATATTTTTCGTCTGGAGTCATATCTTGTAATTAAATTTTTCTCGAAGCACCCGAAGTGCCTCCGACATTCGTTTTTCAATTGCTTTAACACTTAACCCAAGCCTATCGGCTATTTCCGAATATGACAATTCCTCTATCCTATTCATCAGAAAGACCTCACGCGGCCCCTCAGGGATTGATGCTAGTGCCTGCTGAAGTTGCTGGTTAAGCTCCTCCATCCTAACTTCTGTATCGGCAGATTCGCTTGGGCTTTCAGCAGAATTATCGCGTTGAAAGTTATATGTTACCTGTAAATGCTTATAGTGATTTTTGATGATATTGCCTGCTATAGTGTAAAGCAATGATTTGACAGTTTCCGCACGGACTGTTCCACGCATACTCCATAATTTTAGGAAAACCTCTTGAACAATATCATCGGCTAAATCAACACTACCCGTTTTGAAGTAGGCAAAACTCCGAATACTCTCGTAGTATGAGTCGAAAATAGACCTAAACCACGATATTTCTTCGGCAGTGTATTTACCTGGAGGTAATGTCATTCATTTCAAGTTTGATATACAAACGTAAGAAAAAAAACAGATATTTGACTTTGACAATCAATTCAAAAAAATATTCATTAAAACAGAAAGGGTATCCAAACTGGCT
>CAZTVB010000094.1:0-8308 GCA_964616315.1 uncultured Rikenellaceae bacterium | reverse complement strand
CCCTTTAAAAACAATATTAAACGAATTAAAGTTTTCTTTTTACCTCAACCTGTTGGAATCCTTCAACAATATCGCCAACTTTAATGTCGTTGAAATTGTTGATGTTCAATCCGCACTCGAAACCGTGAGTTACCTCCTTAACATCGTCCTTGAAGCGTTTTAGTGAACCAAGATCGCCGGTGTAAACCACAATACCATCGCGGATTAAGCGCACCTTGTTGTTTCTAATAAGTTTTCCTTCACGAACAATACATCCTGCAACAGAACCAACCTTGGTAATTTTAAATACATCAAGAACCTCGGCAGTACCAGTAATCTCCTCCTTAATTTCAGGCGAAAGCATACCCTCCATTGCATCCTTAATCTCGTTGGTTGCATCGTAGATAATCGAGTACAAGCGAATATCAATTTCCTCCTTCTCGGCAAGTTTACGAGCACTTACCGATGGACGAACCTGAAATCCGATTACAATAGCGTTCGATGCTGCTGCAAGTAGAATGTCGGACTCGGAAATTTGACCAACCGCTTTGTGAATAACGTTTACCTGAATTTGTGGGGTTGACAGCTTAATCAACGCATCGGATAATGCCTCAATAGAACCATCCACGTCACCCTTAACCACAATATTTAACTCCTGGAAGTTTCCAATTGCAATACGACGGCCAATCTCATCTAGGGTAATATGTTTCTTAGTTTTAAGACCCTGCATACGCTGAAGTTGCTCGCGTTTGTTGGCAATCTCTTTGGCTTCCTTATCAGTTTCCATTACATTGAAGTAATCACCTGCTTGAGGAGCGCCGTTCAAACCAATAACCTGTACTGGCGATGCTGGTCCTGCCTCATGAATACGAGTACCGCGCTCGTTAAACATAGCTTTAACGTGACCGTAGTAAACACCCGCAATCATAATATCGCCTTGGCGAAGGGTTCCTGACTCAATAAGAACCGTTGAAACGTAACCTCTACCTTTATCCAGAGCTGATTCTACAACTGTACCCTGAGCACGCTTGTCGGGGTTAGCCTTTAAGTCGAGCATCTCAGCCTCAAGTAGAACCTTTTCAAGTAGTTTGTCGATATTCAGACCTTTCTTAGCAGATATTTCCTGACACTGATACTTTCCACCCCAGTCCTCAACCAAGTAATTCATATTAGCCAATTCGCCTTTAATCTTCTCGGCATCGGCGGTGGGTTTATCTATCTTATTAATTGCAAATATTATTGGTACACCTGCAGCGCTAGCGTGGTTAATAGCCTCAACTGTTTGGGGCATCACGGCGTCGTCGGCAGCAACCACAATAATTGCAATATCTGTTAACTTAGCACCACGCGCACGCATAGCGGTAAACGCCTCGTGACCAGGTGTATCAAGGAATGTAATTTTTCGTCCATCCTCCAGAATAACACCGTAAGCACCAATGTGCTGAGTAATACCACCTGCCTCACCAGCAATTACATTAGCATGACGAATGTAGTCAAGCAACGATGTTTTACCGTGGTCAACGTGTCCCATTACGGTAACAATTGGCGAACGGGGTTTTAGTTTATCAGGCGTATCCTCTGCTTCAGTGCTAATTGCCTCCTGTAAGTCAACACTAACAAACTCTACCTGATAGCCAAACTCATCGGCAACCAGAGCCATGGTTTCGGCATCGAGCCTTTGGTTGATGGATACCATCAAGCCAAGGTTCATGCACACCTCAATAACCTCAGTTACGGCAACATCCATCATTGTTGCAAGTTCGTTCACTGAAACAAACTCTGTAACCTTAAGAATCTTCATTTCTTGCTCAATACGTTCCTGCTCCTGCTGCTGACGAGCATTTACCAGGTCGCGTTTCTCCCTACGGTATTTTGAACCTTTTGTCTTCCCTTTAGAAGTAAGGCGTGCAAGAGTTTCCTTAATTTGACGTTGAACTGCTTCATCATCAACCTCCTGCTTTATAGGTTTTTTCTTCTTATTGTTGCTCTTTTGTTTTTGAAGCGGATCTGCCTTCTTCAACTGAATTGGCGCCTGTTTTGGGTCGCGTTGCCCTGGCTGTCCAGCCTCAGGAACTTGAACCTTAGCATTCTCCTTCTTAATCCTCTTGCGCTTTTTCTTCTTATTCCTGTCGCTACCACCACCATTAGCGTCGTTCGACGATGCTACAGGCTGAGGTTTCTTTTTAGGCTCAAAAGCACTTAGGTCAATTTTGCCCATAATGGTTGGGCCTGTAAGTTTCTCAACCTCTGAGCGGTAAATTTGTTCCTCAACAGGTGCTGCTGGTGCTTCAACCTTTGTCTCCTCAACTTTCGGCTGAGCAACTGGCTGCTTGTGTTCAACCTTTTTCTCGTGACGAGGTTCCTGATGCTTAGGTTTCTCATGAGGTTTAGACTCTGGACGAGTAGGTTTCTGAACCGTTTTAAGGTCAATTTTACCTAGAACCTTTGGTTGCTCCACTTGAACCTTAGAAGTTTCAATGTGTTCCACGGGTGCAGGCTTATGCTCCTTGTGCTTAGGCTTCTCCTCGGCCTGAGGTTGTGGTTTTGGTTTTTCAACCTGCTTAACTTCCTCCTTTTTTTCAACAGGAGGCGTTGGCTGCGATTTTTTTGGAGCCAAAGCATCCAAATCTATCTTGCCCTTAAGCTTTAAATCTATTTTTGGTCTATCACTATCCTCTATTTCGGGGGATTTTGAGTGTTCTATGGTTGTGGTTTTGATAATAACCTCATCGTCGGAAGAGTCAAAATCGGAATCATCCTCTGTTTCCTTCTCAACATCATCAATTGAGATAGACTCTTTTTTATCCCTTAATCCTTTTAGGCTTACCTTTTGGGACTCCTTCTTAAGGTTAACTTCAGCACCAAACTCTTTTGAGAGTATGCCCAATAAATCCTGGTCTACCTTTGCGTTGGGGTCGTTGGGTACATTGTGGCCTTTCTTGTGTAAAAATTCCACCAAGGTTGATACTCCAACATTAAACTCTCTGGCTAACTTACTAAGCCTTATTAATTTGTCATTTGTCATACAGGCTTTTCCCCGTTGATTGTTATAAAATAATATGCAAATCTATATGAATACTAGTACTATTCAAACTCTGACTTCAATATTCTGATAATTTCTTTAACTGTTTCCTCTTCCAAATCGGTACGTTTAACCAATTCTTTGAAAGGAATCTCAAGCACACTCTTAGCTGTATCGCAACCAATTCCTTTTAGGGTATCGATAATCCAGCTGTCAATTTCATCAACAAATTCGTCAAGAGTAACATCTTCCTCGTCCTCAGTTTCAGTTTCTCGGTAAACGTCAATCTCGTAACCAGTTAACTGGCTAGCCAGTTTAATGTTGTAGCCACCCTTACCAATTGCCAACGAAACCTCATTTGGTTTTAGGTAAACATCGGCACGCTTACCCTCCTCATCAATTTTAATTGATGTAACTTTTGCAGGACTTAATGCACGCTGAATGAAAAGTTGTGTGTTATTTGTAAAGTTAATAACGTCGATATTCTCGTTGCGTAACTCGCGAACAATTCCATGAATACGGCTACCCTTCATACCAACGCAAGCACCCACTGGGTCAACACGCTCATCGTATGACTCAACTGCAACTTTAGCACGCTCGCCAGGGATACGTACAATTTTTTTGATTGTGATAAGACCATCAAAAATTTCAGGCACCTCAAGCTCAAACAACCGCTCCAAGAATGCGTTTGCAACACGCGAAAGAATGATTTGAGGAGAATTGTTTTTCATCTCAACCTTGTACACAACGGCTCTAATGCTATCGCCCTTACGGTAAAAATCCGAAGGAATTTGTTCTGTTTTTGGAAGAGCTAACTCGTTACCTTCATCATCGAGAACAAGAATTTCTTTTTTCCAAACCTGATAAACCTCGCCAGTGATGATATCGCCAATTCTATCCTTATACTTATTATAAAGGTTGTTTTTCTCCAACTCCATAATTCTGGAAGTCAAGTTTTGGCGTAAAGCCAAAATTGCCCTACGGCCAAACTCCGAAAGCTTAACCTCGGCAGTTACCTCCTCGCCCACTTCGTAATCCTCGTCAATTTTACGAGCCTCAGTAAGTGAAATTTGACGGTTTGAGTCCTCAAAGTCCTCATCCTCTACCACCTCACGGTTACGCCAAATTTCAAAGTCACCCTTATCGATATTGATAATGATGTCGAAATTATCGTCGGAACCGTACAACTTAATAAGCATATTGCGGAAAACATCCTCCAGAACGCTCATCATTGTTGGTCTGTCGATACTCTTAAGTTCCTTAAACTCAGAAAAAGTGTCGATTAGATTTAGATTTTCCATTGTATAATATTTTGACTTTTATCTATTTAAACGAAATTACCACCTTTGTAGCCTTAACATCGGAGTAAGCCAGTGTTAAAACCTCCTCAACGTTTTGTTTTGCTTTTTTTCCCGCAACGGCAACCTTTTTAGTGAACTTAATGGTAAAATCCGTATCGGTAGCGGAAACCAAAGAGCCTTTTAATTTTTCGCCATTCTTTTTTAGCACCTCAACATTGCGGCCAAGGTTCTTGGTGTACTGACGGGCAATTTTCAGCGGCTGGCCAACCCCTGCCGAAGCAACCTCCAGCTCAAAATCCTCCTCATCGCGGTTAAGGCTCGATTCTACCAACCGACTAATGGCAATACAAGAATCAATCCCTACACCCTTATCGCCATCAATAGTTATAAATATGCTGTTTGATGCACTTATGCTGATATCAACCAAAAATAGGTCTTCCTCTTGGAGTCGAGGTAGCACAATGGATTCAATTAGCTCTTTCTTAATCATTTCACTTAGGTTTAACAAAACAGGGGACACTGTCCCCTGCACCAATCGTTGCTTAAAACTTCCGCAAAAATATATCATTTTATGAAAAAATCAAAATATTTAGCTGAAAATATGCTATTTAGGATTATTCCAAAAATCTCAGAAACAGTCAACCCTTAACAAACAAGGGCACTACAAGTAATCCTTTTAAATGTGCGCTGTAATTGCTACCTTCGTCTTAACTTTATTTGCAATGAATAGAATAGACCGCCTCTCGGCAATAATCACCTTTCTGCAATCGCGTAGGCTAGTTACAGCAAAACAAGTTGCCGACAGATTTGATATAAGCCTTAGAACTGTTTACCGAGATATTAATGCTCTTATGGAATCGGGGATTCCAATTGCAGGAGAAGCAGGCAGAGGTTATTCCATTGAGAGTGGCTACCATCTACCGCCTGTAATGTTTACTCGCGAGGAAGCTGCAGCAATGATTACGGCTGGCAAAATGGCCGAAAAACTTACCGACATATCGCTTGAGCAGAACTACAACACTGCACTCGAAAAGGTTAAAGCCGTTATGCGTTATAGCGACAAGGAAAACTTGGAGAAATTGGAAAAGCAAATCCTTGTTATTTACCCAAATTCACAAAAAGACACTCTTCCGAATTGCTTTATGGCTCCAATCCAGAAAGCATTAACACAAAACAACATAATTATTCTCGATTACATATCGAACTCAAAAAAAGAGAGCACAAAACGAGAAGTAGAGCCCGTGGGCATATGTTTCTACGGTGGAAAATGGCACATGCTGGCATACTGCCGATTAAGAAAAGATTATCGCGACTTTAGGATTGACAGAATCAAACATCTAACAATAGGTACAGAAACATTCCAAAGCAGCCACCCTCCTGTAAATGAACTTATCTGGCGCTTTGCCGACAGCTCTAGCAACATCAGAGTTGTGCTACGATTCCCTAAATTCCTATACAATCAACTTTCGGAATACAAATACTACTACGGATTTATTGATGAGATTATAGAAGAGGATTCGTTTACAATGATATTCCTAACCGACTCGTTGGAGTGGATCGAATATTGGCTTTTATCGCTCGGTAAAGATGTTGAAGTCATAGAGCCACAAAAACTTATGGATAGCATAAAACAAAGAGTTGCAGAACTATATAACCATTATGAATAATGAACAAGGAACGCTGAAGGCTGAATTATGAAGTTTTGCAATCTTAAAATTATGATTCCTTATTCAATATTTTTTTCGCTACTGACATAGGGTTGACACTTTGGACTTTTTTCTTTGTAATGAAAAAATAATCATTTAAAACAAAAACACAATGAAAAAGTACATTTCAACATCGCTATTCGCTGCAATTGCAGGATTTGCCGCAAACATGGCATTCGGGTTTCTTTTTATCTTTATTGTACCTTCACTTGAAGCCGAATACAACAACACAGTAATTTTTCGCCCGTGGGAAGACCCGTTGATGAGCCTCTACTTTCTCCACCCCTTTTATATTGCATTTATTCTTGCTTGGGTTTGGAATAAAACAAAGAGCTTAATAAACGGCAATATTTGGAGACAAGCTTTTGTGTTTACAGGTTTCTACTTCCTACTTGCAACCTTTCCAGGATTAATGCTAAGCATCAGCTCATTCAAAATATCATTTGCAATGACTTTTAGCTGGGCAGCTGGTGCGTTTTTGCAAACATATGTTATGTCGCTACTTTTTGCCAAATTCTTAAAGTAGAACCTTTACCATGAATAGAAAAATATTTATATACCTTTTCAACGGCTTTTCGGACTGGGAGATTGCATACCTTTCGCCCGAAATAAAAAAGAGTAGCCTATTCGATTTGGTTTATTTCTCAGGAAATGGAAAACCAGTCGTATCCATGGGTGGATTGCGCGTGCTCCCAGATATGTCCTTGTCTGAAATCAAGATTGATGATATCGATATGCTGATTCTTCCTGGCGGAACAGCTTGGGGAAATGGGGGAAACACAGAAATAGAGCAACTCGTGAGAACGCTGTTTGACAAGAAAACTACCATTGCCGCAATATGTGGAGCCACCGAATATTTAGCCCAGCAGGGCTTATTAAACCGAATAAAACACACCAGCAACAACCTTGGCTATTTAAAAATGGTTGCACCTGAGTATCTCGGCGATGATAATTACATAGATTCACTTGCCGTTACCGATAAAAATATCATAACAGCCAAAGGCGTTGCTCCAATAGAATTTGCGAGGGAGGTGTTTACTGCAATCAAACTATATAGCGACAAGGATACGGAGAAGTGGTTTCAACTCTTCAAAAACGGGATTTGGAGTGAGTAGAACTTGAACAAAAACATCCATCAAAACTCCTTCTATGCCTAGATATATTGAAGCAAAAACAATACTAAGCAGCGTAAAAAATAAGCCCGATACTTACTTCGGGCTTAGCTACAATATGAATCTTTACCGAGGCTGTCAACATAGCTGTATTTACTGCGATTCACGAAGCGATTGCTACCAAATTGGCGACCTGTCTGATATCCGTATTAAAAAAGATGCCATTCAAATACTGGAACGCGAGCTAAGAAGTAAACGATTACGGGGAACTGTTGGTTTTGGTTCAATGAACGATTGCTATATGCCCGTTGAAAGGGAATATCAACTTACCAGAAAAGCATTGCTGCTGATGATTAAGTATAAGTTCCCTGTGCACATAATAACCAAAAGCGACTTGGTTTTGAGAGATATTGATTTGCTTAAGGAGATATCAAAAATTTATGCCTCAGTTTCAGTTACTATTACAACAACCGATGATAATTTAAGCAGGATAATTGAACCCAATGCTCCAACTTCAAGTAAAAGATTTGAAACCCTAAGGCAGCTTTCTGCCCAAGGTATTTACTGCGGAATAACCTTTATGCCAGTTCTTCCACACATAAACGACACCCATGAAAATGTAACCGAGATTGTTAAAAAGGCGGCTGATTGCGGCGTAAAGTATATTCTACCTGCATTTGGGCTTACAATTCGCGATGGACAACGCGAGCATATGTATCAACAATTCGACAAACACTTCCCAAATCTTCGTGATAAATATATAGCAGAGTTTGGGAGCAATTACAATTGCCCTTCGCCTAAAGCCAATGAACTATATACCCTTTTTTACAATCTGTGTAAAGAAAAAGTAATATCTACACAGATGAATTTTTACAAACCAGAGAAACCTATTCAACAGAAACTAAACTTTTAACAAGATGAACACAATCAAAAACGACACAAACTTAATAGCCTACTGTGGGCTATACTGCGGTGCTTGCAAATCGTATATAAAAGGTAAATGCCCAGGGTGTGCCGGAAACGAAAAAGCAAGTTGGTGCGAGATTCGCAAATGCTGTATGACAAAGAATATTAATAGTTGTGCAGATTGCATGGAGTTTACGGATGTAAAACAATGTAAGAAATACAACAATTTTATTGCTAAAGCAATCGGCTTTGTTCTTCGCTCGGACAGGCCTGCATGTATAG
>CAZTVB010000093.1:1510-8357 GCA_964616315.1 uncultured Rikenellaceae bacterium | reverse complement strand
CCCCTGCTGATGATTTTGGGGTTGTTTTTGAAAAGGAGAGAGAAGCCGGCTACTTTTCATCGCGCAGACCTGGAGGAAGAGGTTCCGATGATATTTATATGTTCTACTTACCGCCTATTATATACAATATGATTGGTAAGATTACCGATGAGAAAACAAAATCGCCTGTTGGACAAGCCACCGTGAAACTGGTTGGTAGCGATGGTGCTATTGTAACAATGCAAACCAATGACGATGGAAGTTTCAAATTTAATCTTACTCCAAACACCGACTACGTAATAATTGCTTCGAAAAAAGGATTCCTTAATAATAAAGCGAAGGAAACAACCCGTGGCTTGACAAGAAGTAAAGATTTTGACGTGGCCATTGCAATAACCTCAACCGAAAAACCAATAGAGATACCAAATATTTTCTACGATTACGACAAATGGGAGCTACGCATGGAATCGCGCGAAGCGCTTGACAGACTTGTTGAGATTCTTAACGACAACCCAACGGTTACAATCGAATTAGCATCGCATACCGACAGCAGAGGTACTCAAGAGTACAACTACGAACTCTCCCAAAAACGAGCCCAATCGGTTGTAAACTACCTAATTGAAAAAGGAATTGCTACCGACAGGCTAAAGGCGAAAGGTTACGCTCAAACTCAACCAAAGGTTGTTGATGCAGCGTTGAATGCACGATATCAATTCCTACCAATAGGATCGGTACTCGACAAAAAGTTTATTGACGGACTATCAACCGAGGAAAACAAAGAAATTGTTTATCAAATTAACCGCAGAACCGAGTTCAGAGTTTTAAGAGACGATTATCCTGTAAAACAGTAAATATTTTGAGAAAGGGGCTTTGCCCCTTTTTTATTTTATTTTTTTTGAACTCGTCTCCCAGTTAGGTTTAGAAAAAATCGCTAGATTTGTTTTAATCGATTTATAGTTTTACAGTAAATTTTGGAACGTAAATTGTGAAACATTTAATCGAGTTTTGGAGTAAAAAAATTGATTTTAAGTTTTAGTATGCCTCGAATCATTAAAATATTTCTAGTAATAGTTTTTATAGCCGCTGCAAAACAAGGCTATGCTCAGAAATTTTTTGAGGCTGAAACTATTGAACAAGCAAAACTTAAAATATACGCCGTAGAAGATCCTAAAGATGCAGATCTTTTATTCTGCATTGTATACGAAGAAAAAGAAATCACTAAGGTTGGCATTATGATGGAGGTAGAGGAACCCAAAATGGCTCAGATAATACTAATATTCGTTGACGACCCTGCTCAAGCCGACCTAAAAGTATGGCTTGTAGAAACGCCTGCCGAGGTTAAGTGGCAAAACGAATCGAAAAAGAAATTTCTGAAAATTGAAGGCTTAAACTATTGATAAGCCACCCCAGAGTAATCAACAATCTGTTGACAAATTACCGTTGGGCAATTGAAATTTCTAGATTACCTTTGTCAATAAAAATCACAATGAGCAAAGATTCCCGCTACGACCAAAGAGGCGTATCAGCCTCTAAAGATGATGTTCACAACGCGATTAGCAATTTGGACAAGGGACTTTTCCCAAAAGCATTCTGTAAGGTTGTTCCCGATACCCTAACTGGCGACTCCAACTACTGTGTTGTAATGCATGCCGATGGCGCAGGAACAAAATCATCGCTGGCCTACGCTTACTGGAAAGAGACTGGAGATATGAGCGTTTGGAAGGGAATTGCTCAGGATGCCATTGTGATGAATATTGACGATTTGCTCTGCGTTGGCATAACCGATAACATACTTCTATCCTCAACAATTGGCCGTAACAAAAACCTAATACCTGGCGAAGTAATCAGCGCAATAATTCAAGGAACGGAGGAATTCTGCAACGATTTGCGCAAGCAAGGCATTGGAATTACCCTTACTGGTGGCGAAACCGCCGACGTGGGCGACCTTGTACGTACTGTTATAGTTGACTCCACCGTTACCGCTCGCATTAAACGCTCCGAAATAATATCCAATAGCAACATTCAGGATGGTGATGTTATTATTGGCCTTTCATCGTTTGGGAAAGCCAAGTATGAAACCGAGTACAATGGAGGAATGGGTAGTAATGGGCTAACATCGGCAAGGCACGATGTTTTTGCAAACTACCTAGCCAAAAAGTACCCCGAGAGCTACGACCCTTCTGTTCCATCGGAACTAATCTACTCTGGGTCATACAAACTCGACCAAATGATTGATGAAGTTGGCTTGACCGCTGGTAAAATGGTGCTATCCCCTACCCGCACCTATGCCCCAATAATTAAGGATGTGCTATCGAACTACCGCCCTGTAATACATGGATTGGTTCACTGCTCGGGCGGTGCACAAACAAAAGTGATGCATTTTGTTGATAACCTTCATATTGTAAAAGATAACCTATTCGAAACTCCCCCACTTTTCAAAATAATACAGAAAGAGTCTGGCACATCGTGGCAGGAGATGTACAAGGTATTCAATATGGGACATAGAATGGAAATTTACGTATTTCCAGAGTTTGCCGATGATATTATTGCAATTGCAAAAGATTATGGCGTAGATGCCCAGATTATTGGTTACTGCAGCGAGTATGAGGGAAAAAAGCTAACCATAAAGTCTCAGTTCGGAGAATTTCATTACTAGCAAGGAGACTATTTTAGCGATGGAACAAGAATGATAGAATACTCTATCTTTTAAATTATATTATGTAAATCCTTAAATCTATTCGCCCCTTTTTCACTCTGTAAATTTATGATTACCTTTGCGGCAATATTTTAAAATAATATGTCAGACAATTCAATACTTAGAAAACTAGAAGGAATTAGGCACAAATTCGAAGAAATTGGCCAACAAATTACCGACCCAGCAGTTATGGCCGATATGAAACGATATGTTAGCCTTAACAAGGAATATCGGTCATTGGAGCCAATTGTGGCCGCTTACGAAAAATACAAAAACGTACTTAGTAATATCGATTCTTCCAAGCAAATTTTAGCCGCAGAGAAAGATGAGGAGCTTAGAGAGATGGCTAAAATGGAACTTGAATCACTTACCCAGGAACAGGAAAATCTTGAGGAAGAACTAAAAGTTCTCCTACTCCCAGCCGACCCAGAAGATTCTAAAAACGCTGTTATGGAAATCCGTGCTGGTACTGGTGGCGATGAGGCAAGTATTTTTGCAGGTGACCTTTTCCGTATGTACACCAAGTATTTTGAGAAAAAAGGTTGGAAATACGAGGTTACAAGCACATCAGAGGGAACCGTTGGTGGTTTCAAGGAAGTTGTAATGAGCATTACCGGAAACGGGGTTTATGGCGTTCTAAAGTACGAGTCGGGTGTACACCGCGTACAACGTGTACCGCAGACCGAGACACAGGGAAGAGTTCACACATCAGCAGCCACCGTTGCGGTACTTCCTGAGGCTGAAGAGTTCGATATCGACCTTAAAATGGAAGATATCCGTAAGGATACCTTCTGCGCATCGGGTCCTGGAGGACAAAGTGTTAATACAACATACTCGGCTATTCGTTTAACCCACATACCTTCAGGTATTGTTGTTCAGTGCCAAGACCAAAAATCGCAGCTAAAAAACTTCGATAAAGCATTGGCTGAACTTCGTACCCGTCTTTACAATCTTGAATACCAGAAGTATCTGGATAATATTTCGTCGAAACGCAAAACAATGGTTTCTACTGGCGACCGTTCGGCGAAAATTCGTACCTATAACTATCCACAGGGACGTGTTACCGACCATCGCATTAACCTTACACTCTATAACCTGTCGGCAATTATCGATGGGGATGTTCAAGAAATCATCGACAAACTTCAGCTTGCTGAAAACGCAGAGCGTTTAAAAGCTGCAAGCGAAGAGTAAAAAATATACCACTATGACTCCCGAGCAACTATTCGAACAGATTCGCAAGAAAAAAAGTTTTCTTTGTGTTGGCTTAGATAGCGAAATGACAAAGATTCCAGAGCATCTGCTCTCAAAGGAAGACCCACTCTTCGAATTCAACAAGGCAATAGTTGATGCCACTCACGATTTGGCCATAGCTTTTAAACCAAACCTTGCGTTTTATGAGGTTCACGGTGCTTCGGGCTGGACTAGTTTGGTAAAGACAGTAAAGTACATAAAAAAGAATTACCCTGAGATACTTATTATTGCCGATGCAAAACGTGGCGATATTGCAAGTACTGCACGAATGTACGCTAAAGCGTATTTCAACAGCATGAGCTGCGATGCAGTAACCGTTTCGCCATACTTAGGTCAGGATTCTGTTACCCCTTACCTTAACCATGAAGGCAAATGGACAATTTTACTTGCAATTACATCCAACGATAGTTTTGCCGATTTTCAACTTATCGAAAATAGTGCTACAGGAAACAAGGTGTTTGAGGATGTGGTTCTAAAATCGATGCATTGGGGTAGCGATGCCAACATGATGTACGTTGTTGGCGCAACACATCCAGAGTATTTTGCGAGTGTTAGAAAATTAGCCCCTGAACACTTCTTACTGGTTCCTGGCGTAGGCGAGCAAGGTGGGAGCCTTGAAAAAGTTGCTGAACACGGACTAAACCACAGGTGTGGACTAATCGTAAATTCATCGCGCGGAATTATCTATGCCGATATCACAGGACGTTTTGCAGAGGCTGCACGAGCAAAGGCCCAAAAAATGCAACAGGAAATGCAAGCAATACTCGAAAAGGCAAACCTTATTTAAGTAATGATATCTGAAAAAGGGGAGCAAAACTCCCCTTTTTTAATAAATCTACTTCAATGTAATTGATACCGAAAACTTCAGCGCAATGTTATCCTCTGCAGCATCGTAAGCATAGGCTCCCCACCTGTAAAATCCGCCCACTCCAAAACCTATGTAAAACATATTGAAATACTTCAACCTGATAATGTTATTGATAATCAACCCCGATTCATTGTAAATTTTATCCTTTTGGTTGAAATCAATTCCATGATAAGAAGCATTGCTAAGCATACCTATACCAGAGTTTTGCACCACAATGAACTGAGGCTTAAACTTCTTGGTTTTGAAAAGCAGCGTTCCAAAATTATGCGAGTAGAATACATTAACGTACCTATCCGAAAGGAATTCGTAGGGCAACATGGTTTGAAAACTACCATTAATAACTGTGGAAAAATTTTTATCCCAACTACCCTCGCCTGTAAATAACAAGCCATAAGGTAAACTCCTATCTATCAACCCTGCATCGACACGAATGTTTGACTGACCAATACGTCCATTGTAGGCTACAAGGCTTATGGACGCCTCGTAACGATTGTACTCCAGACTCTCCTTGTTAAGGAAATTTATGCCTCGGTGGTAATTAAAACTTATTGTAGGATTTCCAATGTCTCTAACGTAACGAACATTTCCTAGAGTAGACATCTTCTCGTTATAGGAATATCGGGCTACAAACTGAATTTCATCAGCTCTATAGCCTGTAAAGTCTGAACCTTTGTAGGTATAAGGATATAGAACTTTAAAGTCGCGAAGACTTAACGACGACGAAATTTTGAGATATCGGAAAGCCCTAAAACTGAACTCGGCGCGTTGCTCAATACAGTTATCGAAACGGTAACCCAAATATCGCCTTAAGTAATCGTTGGTATTGATTACAGCCAAACTGCTAAATATGTTTGCCCCTGCCTCACGTAAATCGTTCTGATATAAAAACTTAAGTTTAACCTCGTTGTACCTATCCAAATTAATTTCAAGATTGCCTCCGTACTTAAATTCTTCATCACTGAACCCGTAAGCAAAAAATCCGCCAACCGAGAAATACTTTGACAACTTATCGTTTGTTGACAAACCCAAACCAACTCTTGAACCCTCGTACTTATTGTAAAGGTATAGTTTATCCATTTCTATGTCGAGAAAGTATAATGGGATTTTTACTTCGGTCAATTTTGGTACAAGATTAATCCAATAATCAAAATTCTTTTTTTGTCCAACGCTATCCATAAACTGATAGGTACTTATTTCGCGCTGAGTTAAGGTGTCTTTTCGAGCCTCAGCAATTATCGATTCGCTATTTTTTAACGTTTTCTCATCAACATAAACGCTCTCAAGCCTTACATCGCCTTTATTTTCAATGGGACTATAGTTTACACTATCTATAACCGATTTTATAACATACGCAGGGTAAGCATTTACCTTTGCGCTTACTTTTTGCTGAATCCAACCAATCTCCTCATCGAGTACGGTTGGAAACCACTTCCCGTTGATAAAATCGTAATCCTGCCTAAACCTAAAGCCTATCAAGCCCTTTTCGTAAGGCTCAACAACAATGCTCTTAATAGCAAAGTTGTTGGAACTTACAAACAAAGTACCCACTAATCCATTAAATGTAGTCCCCTTTTTAGGATGAAAACTCACAATAAAAATTGTGTCGGAAGCATCGGTGTACTTATCCTCCAACTGATAGCTGTATATATTCAAACAGCCATCGGCAAGCGGACTAACATACTCCGAAACTGACCTATCATTGGAGAATGGCACCAAAAACAGCGGGATATTATTGTTGTAGAACGATATTGAACTATGGAAAAATGAAAAAAAACTCTGAACCAAAATTGGACTCTCTAATCCTGATGTTCGCTGAGCCACAATTCTATTTTCAGACTTACCCCCAACACTGGTAGTTTTCACAACCGATTCTGAGATAAAACCAGCCCTTTGCGTAATTCGTTCCCTCTGCTTCTTGGTTAAACTATCCAAAGCAGAAGAATCGTTGGGGAACTTCAGGTCGATAATAGTTTTAAAGTAGCAGTTATAGCTGTACTTGTCATACTTTTGGTAGTTGTTCTCGTCCTTCTTTTTAAGTGCATTTCGGATAATCC
>CAZTVB010000093.1:0-1500 GCA_964616315.1 uncultured Rikenellaceae bacterium | reverse complement strand
GATAATCCGTAATGCGGGGTTATCCTTTGGGGTAACCACTACACCTTTAATCTCATAGGCAGCCTCCTCAAGTTCAATTACAAGGTTCAACTTATTTGCAATTGACGAAACAGACACCTGCTGAGGCTTATAACCCATACACGAAACTGTGATGCTTGAAATTCCGCTCTCAACAATTTCAAATTTCCCATGTACATCGGTGATAACCCCTCTTTGCAGGGAGTTTTTCTGATACACAACAGTAGCAAACGAAATGGGCAACTTAGAACCACGCTCTACAACTGCACCCTTGATTGATTCCTGAGTAAAAGCGTTAAAACCGTAAACTAATAAAAACAATAAAACAAGGCAAAAGCCTTTTGCGCAATTTTTCATAAAGTATTTTTCCTATAAAAATTTCGAATAGTTATATCAAAACTTATTCCAATAATTTCCCAAAATAGAGCCAGAAGTTACGATGAAAATCCCCACCAGCATTGCCACCATACAAATTGATGTACGAGGCTGTAGATATCTGATTAGGCATAAGCTTTAGAGGCTCATCCTGCTTGTATAGCAATGGTGGTTCTGGATGAAACTGTACACCTAAAACATTTGGAAATTTAGTGTGAGTAATTGCCTCTATTATTTTACCATCCATTGAGTATGCGGCAACCCTTAAATCTTTCCCAACTCTTTTTATACATTGATGATGACTACTTAGCACAAAAGGGTTTGTATTGCAAGTTGCCATTGTTCTAAATGGCTCCTCCACAAAGTTCACCTGATGAAAACTGCCCCATATCAACCCTGTATCGGTTGCAAAATTATTGTAGTAATTCCGATGCTGTGCATTGTGGTCAGCAGCAAGAGCCGACTCTACTGTTCTTAATCCATATAATTCGGTCGGAATATCCTGATACAATGTACCGCCAGTAGCCACGTTAATACTCTGCATACCCAAACATATCCCAAGCACGGTATACTTTTGGTTTTGCTCCATCAAGGGACTAAAAGTAGTATCTTGATATCCTCCTAAAAGATGATACAAAAACGAGAGTTCAAGGTAATGCCTATTGGGGTCGGTTATTACAGTTAAAAGGTTTGTAGAATCACCATAGCAAGCAGGAGGCATATCGGGCCCGCCAAAGAAAATTATGGCCTTACTGCCTTTAAATATTTTCTCAAAATCAATACTACAATCGTTATTGTTGTAAATAGCATCAACATTTAACTTATGCCCAATTGGCAAAAGCCTAATATTATCAATTTCGTTCTTCAGAATATAATCCTTGGATTGGTTGTAGTTGTAAGTAGCATTGCTATGGTAAACACCAACAAAACGAGTTTTATTGCTTACTGGGAAAACCTTATTCTCGGTAAGATATTTTACCGTTTTGATGTTATTGACAGTAGGATGCATAAAAACTACCGTATTTATACTATCGCAAAGTTCATCCGCTGAAATAATAATTTTCGGAGATTCCTTCTTACAGGCAAAAAACATCAATAATAATAAAC
>CAZTVB010000092.1:0-8405 GCA_964616315.1 uncultured Rikenellaceae bacterium | reverse complement strand
ATTGGAAATTATTCTCTCGCCCGATTGAATGAGCCCTTTTGTTAGAGAAACATTCGCAATTAATTCATTTTTGAATTTTTGAGTAATAAAATCATCATACAGCAAATTTGGCTGAACGTACTTTGAGATATCTATCGAATTCCATAAACTAGCAAAATTGGGTGACTCCGACGATACAATTCGCTGAATTTTGGTATTTAAGTAATCAACCGCTTTGCGCTTGGAGTAAACATTATTGTATTGACTTTCAACGGCAATATTATTTTTCAGAATGGAAAGGCCATTCTCGGTCTTATTTGTACCTTGAATAGACTCGTACTGGTCAATAATTCCCTTTCTATAAACATAATCCAAGGAACTTAAAATCTCATTTTCGAACTTTGCTAAGATTGTGTTAAGTTGTAAAGGGTTGTATCGAATGTTAAGTTTATTCGCACTAACATAGTTAGTCCACAAACTCCTAAAATCTGAGATAAACTGCTGGTTTACGGACTCCTGAATCAAAGAATCGTGTCTAAAAAATGGCTTAAACTCCTTAAGTATATGAGTTTTCTCAGTGAATATTTCAGCTTCGGTTTTGTAAATTGGAAAATCGAAAGGTGCATACAAATCCTTATGCATCCAGGGTTTTCCCTTCTGAAATTCATACTTGAAACGCCCCTCGCGAGGAAGGAATACCAAGACTACTATAAGTGCAATCAGAAAGTAGAAACTGCGAAATATTCCACGGAAGTTAATTTGCATAAAACGGATTAAACTCATCTCATCATTGTTTTATAAAAGCCCAAGAATGTTGGTAAATATACAAATTTTTATAACTAGGAATGTTCTAACAGAAAAACGAATAACCTGTATTAATTGTTCAACAACCACATTTAACTCACCTTGTTTAAATTAAGTATTAAATGGGTTAAAACATATTTTCGTTGAGAAATCCACTTGGAATTTACATTTTCTAGATATTTCTTTTTTCCGCTAATTATGATATTTTTACAAAAAAAAAGATAAATGAATATTGGGGTAATATCAAAAAGTGTTGCAGCCATTCGTCGAGAGCCCAGTGAAACTAGCGAAATGGTTAACCAAATGCTTTTTGGCGAATCGTTCGATATACTTGAAGCCTACAAAGGCTGGCTCAGAATTGTTGGTCACTTTGATGGATACTACGGTTGGGTTGACTCAAAACTTACATGTAGTTCCGAAAATCATTCGTTTAACAAACAATCTAAAGTTGCAAATAGGCTTTTCTGGGCTAAACAGAATGATTCTGAACACCCACTACTTATTTGTCCTGGTTCAAACCTTAATCAGTATAGCGAACCAAACTTCAAGTGCGGAGAAACCTTTTTTAAGCAGATTGACAGCCCTTTCTTGCCTATTCCCGAGAATAAAGCCGAAGAAATTGAATTAATAGCCAAAAATTACATAAATTCTCCATACCTATGGGGAGGACGTTCTCCTTTGGGAATAGACTGTTCAGGACTAGTTCAAGTAGTCTATAAAATTGCGGGTATAAATTTACCAAGAGATGCCAGCCAACAGGTTGAAATTGGGCATACGGTTGATTTTGTTGACCATATCAAAAAAGGTGATTTGGCTTTCTTTGATAATGATGAAGGGGTAATTACCCATGTGGGAATTATAATTGATGAAGGTAGAATTATACACAGTTCTGGCTTTGTTAGGATAGATAAATTTGACCATCAAGGAATATTTAATGTTCAAGCGGGCAATTATTCCCATAAACTCAGGGTAATTAAAAGAGTGCTAAGCTAGACTGAAAAACAATTGTTAACAACCAACCTATGCTTAAACATCAAATTCTTATTTTGTTCATTGTAATTGCGGTTGCTGTTTGGATTGCTTTTAAAATACGTGACAAACGAAAAGCCCGTAACGACGAAGACGACACAACTACTTAAAGTTAATTTCAATGGAGTATTGCTACCAATACCCAAGAATGCTTGTTACAGTTGACTCTGTAATTTTCCTGAATGATTCCAAGGGTTTGTTTACCCATATCTTACTAATTAAAAGAAAAAACAACCCTTTCGAAGGGCATTACGCTTTACCTGGCGGATTTCCAGAAATAGATGAATTACTTTGTGATGCTGCTATGCGTGAGTTACAGGAAGAAACTGGGCTTACAGGAATTGCTCTTCATCAATTGGGGGCATTCGATAAAATAGGAAGAGACCCTAGGGATAGAAACATTGCCATTGCATTCTGGGGATATACCACCATTGAAAACGCTAGTATCTCGGCTGGCGATGATGCAGAAAAAGCGGAGTGGTTTCCTTTAGAATCCCTACCTCCGCTTGCATTCGACCATAGTGAAATTATTCGAGTAGCCAAGGAAAAACTTGGGCTATAGCCCTCTAAACAATCATCCCCGCACCAACCGTTACATTGGTGGCCTCATCAATAATAATTACACTCCCTGTAAAACGATTTTGCCTATAAGAATCGTAAAAAATTGGCTTTGTTGTTCTAATTTCAATACATCCTATATCGTTTAAACCGATATTCTTATCATCGTAATTTTTATCGAGAGTATTAATATCAACCTTGAATTTAACATCCTTAATCATACAGCGCAAATCGTTGGTGGTGTGCTTCACGGCATACTTACCTCCTGGCACCATAGGTTTATCGCTTAACCAGCAAATCATCAACTCTATGTCCTGTCCCTGTTTAATTCCATTTTCGGCAGGAATAATCATACATCCACGCGAAACATCCAAATCGTCCTCAAGAATAATTGTACCGGATTGAGGCGCAGTAATTGAATCCAACTTATCAGTCCAGAAATCTATTTCCTTAATAACAGATGTGAACCCCGACGGCATAACCTTTACCTTTTCCCCTACCTTAAAGGTTCCGCTGGCCATACGACCCGCATAACCACGGTAATCGTGATACTCCGAAAGCATAGGGCGCACTACATGTTGAACAGGGAAACGAGCATCCAGTTGGTTGTAATCGTTAGAGATATAAAGGTTTTCCAAAAGATACATTAAAGTTGGTCCTTGATACCAATCCATATTTGTTGACCTATCCACCACATTGTCGCCTAGCAAAGCGCTAATTGGGATAAACCGAACATCATGCAAATCCAAATGATTAGAGAATTCTAGGAATTTATGTTGAATTCCATCAAAAACCTCCTGTTTAAACTCCACCAAGTCCATCTTGTTTACGCAAACAATAACGTGAGGTATTCGTAATAAAGATGCAATGTATGCGTGACGAACAGTTTGCTCAATTACACCATGGCGAGCATCAACTAAAATCAACGCAGCATTTGCTGTAGATGCACCTGTAACCATATTTCGGGTGTACTGAATATGTCCGGGAGTATCGGCAATAATGAACTTACGCTTGGGGGTATGAAAGTAACGGTAAGCCACATCAATTGTAATACCCTGCTCACGCTCGGCACGTAAACCATCGGTTAGCAAAGCCAAATTAACGTGTTCCTCCCCTTTCTTAATGCTTGCACGTTCAATTGCTTCCATCTGATCCTGAAAAATAGCTTTTGAATCGTAGAGCAAACGGCCAATAAGAGTACTTTTCCCATCATCAACACTTCCTGCAGTTGTAAACCGCAGAAGTTCCATATCTAAATATGCTGTATTTGTTATTTCGTGTTCCATTTTTTTTAGTTGAAATGATAGACTAATCCCTCTAGAAGTATCCTTCAATTTTTCGGTCCTCCATTGCTGCTTCTGACCTTTTATCGTCGGCACGTCCGCCACGTTCAGTTGTTCGAGTTGCAGCAACCTCACGAATTATATCCTCCAAAGTATCGGCTTTTGATTCTATTGCGCCAGTGCAGGTAGCATCGCCAATTGTGCGAAAACGCACTATCCGTTTCTGAATTACTTCAGTATCCTTATTTTTAATAAATGGCGTTTTGGCGTACAGCATACCATCGCGCTCAAACACCTCGCGCTCATGGGAGAAATATAACGAAGGTAATGCAATATTCTCCATAAGGATATACTGCCACACATCCATCTCGGTCCAGTTACTGATTGGGAAAACCCTAAAATGCTCGCCCATGTTCTTTTTACCATTGAAAAGATTCCATAACTCAGGACGCTGATTCTTCGGATCCCACTGGCCAAACTCATCGCGATGCGAAAAGAAACGCTCTTTGGCACGAGCTTTTTCCTCATCGCGTCGGCCGCCACCCATAGCACAATCAATCTTCAACTCTTCAATTGCATCTAGCAGGGTTACTGTTTGTAATTTGTTTCTACTAGCGTTATAGCCAGTCTCCTCGACGGCTCGTCCTTTATCGATTGAATCCTGCACGTACTTAACAATCAAGGGGACGCCGGTTTCGGCTACCAGCCAATCGCGAAAATCAAGCGTTTCCTGAAAGTTATGGCCTGTATCGATATGCATAAGAGGAAAAGGAACCTTAGCAGGGTAAAAAGCCTTACGGGCTAAATGATACATTACAATGGAATCCTTACCTCCGCTAAAAAGCATGGCAGGATTTTCGAATTGTGAAACCACCTCGCGGATTACATATATCGACTCCGACTCCAACTCCCTTAGGTGATTCATTTTAAATTTGCTCATATATCCAATATTGAACTTTGTGCAACTTAATTAGCCCACAAAGATAAAGAAGTTTATTAACCCGAATTACGATTTGATTTAAATCAATTCGAAACAAAAGGTCAGATGTACAATCTGACCTGAATTTTCTAAAATAATGGCGTTTATTTTCCAACTATTGGTGTTAAGGTTTCCCAAAAAATCCTGTAACCTCCTGGTGCATCGTAATGATAGTAAAGATTTATCGTTTTATCCACAGGATTGTAGTGCGATTGTTTTGAACCATCGTTAGGATCGCCCTCATTTACAATATAGGTGAAGTTTAAAACTGTAAAAGTGATTGAATTATCTGCATTAATCTTAATATCCATTTGGGCATCCTCAAAAATAGCAAACAATGTTGTACACTCCGCACTAGATATTGTGAACAGTTCTTTTTCCAGGTAAAAATCCCTATCACCTAAAGTGGGATGAGAGTAGATTACATACGATTGGTAATAACCTGCAAAAAAATTTGCAACCACAATAAATGTTTGAGATAGACAAGAAACCTCTCTTCCATCCTCAAGAACCGATACATAGCTTAGCGTAAAATAATCGCCAATACTTGCACTTGTTGCCTCCTCGGGTACGATATAACCATCGGGCAACTGAGGTATTCCTCCTGCTAGGTTTAACCAGGAAAATGTTTCGGCAACAATGACTGTATCAACAGAGTTATCATCAACAACCGCCACAGTTTTAAGCAAAACGTCTTCGGACTCAGACACAGAAATACTTCCACCATCATCTATAAAATGAGTAAATCTTTTATAAACCTTTACTGACTTAACTTTAGGACCTTTATAAATAAGGATATCTACATCAACAGATTCTGTTGATGCAGGCTTATACTGCAAAGCATAGGTTGCCTCAATCAAACCTCCTGTTTTTACGTTCTGTGTCATTAAATCAACAGAATCCAGACAGGAGGTAAACCCCAAAATCAACAAAATATTTAGGGTAAAAAATATTGAGAGTTTGAATCTTTTAGTCATATCCAAAATTTTTCCTAGTAATTATTAGCAACATCCCACCAAACCCTGGTGTTCAAATCGTCGGCACCTTGACGAGTTATAGCTTCCATTAATTGCTTTTTGTTCCTAGAGTATTCATCGGACGAATACCTTATACGAACAGGGATTTTCCCACCATTCAGGCCATCCTGAGCTGGTGTCAACTGCGGAATATTAGTTCTGCGCCATTCAAACCAAGCCTGCAATCCCTGATCGAACATTGCCACCCACTTCTGCTCGGCAATTTTTTGCAATGGTTTAGCGGGATCCCAAGCCCCATTGTGCATCTTAAAATCGGACAAATAAGAGTCTATAACAGTATTGACAGGAATGGAGAGATAGTACGTTGGTGCCAATTTTACGATTGCCTCTTGGAATTGGTAATATGATGCCTCCACTCCTTTCTCATAATACTGCTGCGATGTAACAGTTGAGCCAGTGACAAATCCCTGTTCCACCGCCTCGGCAAGGATAAAACAAAGTTCAGAATAACTCATAAGTGTTCCCATTGATTCTGGCTGAATAAAATAATCGCCAATAACAGAGGTCATCCTTGAACCGTTACCAAGATACGCAGCGGCCTTAGCCGATGTTAATCCATTTGGTAATCCTGCCCAAAAACCACCTGCCGCAGGCGTTTTGGCATAAACAACAACCCTCCAGTCCGGATGTGCATGATTGGTTGGTTGATAGAGTAAATCTATCATTGTTTTACTAACCCGATGGTCGTCGCGAGTTTTATAGGTCTCATTCAAAGGATTATTATTCGGGAAAGAACCGAGGTACTTTAGCGCAGCATTATCGGAATTTGAACTAAAAATAGGGTGGCTAGCAGCATTGGTAACTAACATATCGGTAAACTCGCTTGTTACAAACGATTGGTAATCGGCACGACCCGACATCCTGAGAAGCAGCCTTAAACGAAGTGAGTTTGCAAACTTTTTCCACTTAAGAATATTATTGCCGAATAAAATATCACCATTAATACGCTCATTCTCGGAACTTAAATCGAACAAGGTATTTGCATAGCTCAATTTACTGATTAAATCGAGGTATATGCTTTCCTGTGTATCGTATTTTGGAGTTAATGCACTATCAATATTAAATGCTTCATTGTAGGGAATATCACCGTACAAATCAGTCAGAACCGAAAATAGGTAGCATTTTATTACCAGAGCAACCGCCTTGTAATTCTTTTTATCTGCTTTTTCTGCGATTTCAATAATCCGCTGAATTTCAACTCCAGGTCCAGCATAAAGGTTAGCCCATACTGAGTTAATCACATCATTTCTGGGCAAATATCTATCCTCGTCAGTGTATTGAACTTTGGCCATATGCTGTACCCAGCATGATCCTATCTCGTGCCCAAGCCAAACATCATGAATTTGATCTGATAAGCCCTCAATAGCACCTGTAAGCAAAAGATCGGGATGACTTTTTTCCCAATCAATATCGTTTGTGTTTGTATTTATCTCTTCAAAGTCTTTTGTACAACTAACGGTTGCAAGCAGAAGGGCTAAACCAAGCAACTGGAAAATATTTATAATTCGATGTGTTAACATAACTTTAAACTATTTAAAACTTAAAACTCACATTAAACCCAATGCTACGAGCCGATGGCAACTGACCAAATTCTAACCCTTGAACATTAGAATTGCTAAAAGCTGTTTCAGGATCGATATGAGGAACTTTTGCATACAGCAAAGCTAAGTTACGTCCTACCAGTGCAAGGGATAAATCCTTTATACCTGTGTTCCCTAATTTTGGGAAAGTATAACCCAAGCGGACTTCACGTAACTTTATGAAACTAGCATCAAAAATACTCGAGTATGCGACATTAGAGCTATAAGCAGCTTTGTTATACTCCTCGGCCGACACCACAATATCATTTTCGACCCAAGTTCCATTAGGTAATTGCTTTACTCCGTTTCCTACAATTCCGCCTTCTCTACCAATTAGAGTTTCCTTTAACACTCCAGAGTATCGACCCCAAGTAGTTGTCATGGAGTAAATATCGCCACCCCACCGAGCATCAACTAAGAAACTGAAAGTTATATTTTTGTATTGTAATTCGTTGTTTAACCCGCAAACCCAATCGGGAGTATAATTGCCCAAAACCTTCAAATCGCCCTGAACTGGTAATCCATCTACATGAATCACTTTACCCTCATTGTTACGGGCAAAATCATAACCGTAAAGCGATCCGAATGGTTGATTTGGAATCGCTAGCACTTTTAAATCCCAGTATGAACCTAACTCGTAACTATCTAGTATATCATACAACGATTTTATAACATTATTATTCTTTGCAAAGTTGAATGTAACATTCCACTGAAGCCCTAACTTTTGTTTAACAGGCGTTGCTCCAACAGTTAACTCTATACCGCTATTCTTAATTTCTCCAGCATTAATAATAATTGAAGTGTAGCCAGTAGTTGGCGAAACGGGCACACGTATTATTTGGTCGAAAGTTCGCTGATTATAGTAGGTAAAGTCGATACTTAATCGGTTTAAAAAGAATCTAAAATCGGCACCAAGTTCAAACGATTCAGTTTTTTGGGGCTTAATTTTATCATTAGGATAATCGTCAGGAATATAAATACTAGGCATCCGAGTTGATGAATTCCATCCTGTCCCAAATTTATAAACAGGTTTTAATTGATAAGGATCTGTATCGGCACCCACCTGCGACCATCCTGCTCTAAGTTTAGCATAGGTTAAACGGCGTGATTGTATTTGAAATAAATCCGATAATACAGCTGAAATATTTATTGAAGG
>CAZTVB010000091.1:0-8425 GCA_964616315.1 uncultured Rikenellaceae bacterium | reverse complement strand
ACGATTTCGAATCTATTGAAAGGATGATTAATCAGGTTGATGAGATGAAATCCATTTGCCTGATGGAAAACTCATTCCCAATTGAAAACTACTACGATTTAACGCCTTCGCTCAATAAAATATCCAAGGTAGGTACTTGGCTCGATGAGGTTGAACTGCAAAACCTAAAGCGTTCGCTCGAGACCATTAAGTCCATTCTTGCATTTTTGAAAAAAGTATCAGAAAAGTATCCGAATATTGCGGAGTTGGCAAAAACTGTTGCCTATTATCCCTACGTGGTTGAGCGTATCGATTCCATTCTCGATAAATTTGGGAAGATTAAGGATAATGCCTCACCAGAGTTGGCTAAGATTCGTTCAGCAATTGCGGCCAAACAGGGCTCTGTTTCAAAGTTAGTTCAGAGCATTCTGAGGAACGCACGTGAGCAAGGGGTTGTGGAGCAGGATGTGACTCCATCAATTCGCGAGGGTAGGGTAGTAATCCCGGTTTCGGCAGCCAATAAGCGTAAACTTAAGGGAATTGTTCACGATGAATCGGCAACAGGAAAGACTTTTTTTATTGAACCTGTTGAGGTTGTTGAGTTGAATAATGAGATTCGTGAGTTGGAGTACGACGAGCGTCGTGAAATAATAAGGATTCTGGTTGATTTTGCTGATAATATACGTCCTTATCTCCCTGAATTATTGTCGGCATACGATTTTCTTGGAACTATCGATTTTATTAGAGCTAAAGCCCTAATCGGCATAGAGTACCATGGCGCAAAGCCTATTTTAAAGAGCTCTACAGGGACATACTTGCGTCAGGCAAAGCATCCAATTTTGCTGAAAAGTTTAAAACGTGAGGGCAAGGAGATTGTTCCGCTCGATATTGAGGTTAATCAGCAGAACCGAATTCTTCTAATCTCTGGCCCAAACGCTGGTGGAAAATCGGTTTGCTTAAAAACATTTGGTTTGCTACAGTATATGCTCCAGTGCGGGTTTTTGCCCTGCGCATTGGAGAACTCCGAGATGGGAATTTATCGTGGAATCTTTATTGATATTGGCGATGAGCAATCCATTGAGAACGATTTGAGTACCTATAGCTCTCATCTTCTCAATATGAAACATTTCCTTAGGAATGCCCAAAAAGATACTTTGGTGTTGATTGATGAGTTTGGTGCTGGAACTGAGCCTATGGCTGGAGGTGCAATTGCCGAGGCAATTCTACAGCAACTGTGTAATGTTGGGGCTTTTGGAGTTATCACAACCCACTACTCAAACCTAAAACACTTTGCCGCAAATACCGATGGCATTATCAATGGTGCAATGCTATTCGATAATGCTAAGATTGAGCCTTTGTTCAAGTTGGAGATTGGCAAGCCCGGAAGCAGTTTCGCTTTTGAAATTGCCCGTAAAATTGGCCTGCCCGATACAGTTCTGAACGATGCTGGCAGCAAGGTGGGTGAGGATTATATCACCTTTGAGAAGCATTTAAGGGAGATTTCGCGCGATAAGCGTTACTGGGAAAAGAAACGCGATAATATTAGAATTGCTAATAAAAAGACAGAGGAGTATCAGGATAAACTCGAAAAAGAGTTAGCCGTACTTAAGGAACAACGCAAGGAGATTTTGGCAAATGCCAAGAAGGAGGCGCAGGCAATACTTGCCGATGCCAACAAGCAAATTGAGAATACTATTCGTGCTATAAAGGAAGCCAATGCTGCCAAGGAGCAAACCAAGCAGGTGCGCGAGGAGTTGGATAAGTTCAAGAAAGAGGTTGAGGAGATTAATGTTCACGATGAGTCCATTGACCGCAAAATTGAGCAAATAAAACGCCGACAGGAGCGAAAAGAGCAGCAAAAGAATGACCCGAAAACTTTAGAATCTGTTCCAGATAAGGAGGTCTTGAAGGTAATCGGTGTTGGCGATAAGGTTAGGATTGCAGGGCAAAGTCTTATGGGCGAGGTTGTATCGCTCTCAAATCAATCGGCATCGGTTGCATTTGGCAATATGATTACAGTTGTACAGCTGGATAGGCTTGAGAAAATATCGACCAACGAGTTCCGCAAAGCGAACAAAACTATTGACCAGCCAAGCACAGGTGCAGGTTTCGATACCTATAAGCGTAGACTAAACTTTAAATCCGATATCGATATTCGTGGCTATCGTGCCGATGAGGCCATTGAGGCTGTTCAGGATTTAATTGACGATGCATTGATGTTAAGCATTTCGCGTGTTAGAATTCTACACGGCAAAGGGAATGGAATTTTGCGTCAGGTAATTCGCGATTATCTGCGTAACGCCCCAGGTGTAAAATCCTATGCCGATGAGCACATTGAGTTTGGTGGCTCTGGAATAACTGTTGTGGATGTTGATGTGTAGAATGTTTTAGTGCAAATTATTTCTTGTCATTTCGAGCGTTAGCGAGAAATCTCTGTGTTCTTTAGGAATGACTTGCAGGAGAGATGCTTCACTGCGCCTGCCTGCCGGTAGGCAGGGTAGGCAGGTTCAGCATGACAAAATTTCAATCGGTATCACATTCCAACTTTTTCATTAAATTAGTGCCAAATAATCTGGTACTTGGAACTTCTTATTTATACACGCGAAATAACACCACGGGTTGAGTATATATTCCGCTTCATATTCAAGGATATACTTAGGCTTAGATATAGGATTACAACCTCAATAACCGAGGCGCAAAGCTATGGAGGTTCTGTGCTTTCGTATTCACATCAACGTATAGGTAATTCTGTTCAGATTGTTCCGCACGGTCTATTAACAGAGGAGAGTATAAAGCATCACTCTTTTGAAGTTGTAGATTGGGATGGAGTACCCGCCTTTCCTTTAACTTCATCAAACTCTCAAATCCCTTTCGATATATTTACTGCATCCTTTTATTTAGTGACTCGATACGAGGAATACACTGTTTCAAAATCGAATTTAGATAAGCATAGTAGGTATAGGCATCAACTGAGTTTGGCCTATAATAACAACTTTTTACATTTACCCGTAATTGATTTGTGGGCTTATCGACTTCTGGATATTTTAAAATCGCACAACTACTTGCTGACAGTAAAGCCTCGCAGATTTAATCACATTACAACTGTCGATTTAGACTCTGCTTACGCATTTAAGCACAAAGGATTATTGCGTGTAACGTTTGCATCATTTAAGGCGCTTTTATCCAATGGTAAACCCGATTTTTTACGAAGATATAGAGTGCTGTTGGGACTGGAGACCGACCCTTTTGATATGTATGACGACTTAATCCCAGTTCTTCCAGAATCGCCTCAATCAGTATGGTTTATCCATACAGGCAAGTGGGGTAGGTACGATAAGTCTATTCCTGTTAACAAGCCTGCAGTTAAAACTCTAATTAATTGCTTAGGCGAGAAGTTTAGGATTGGAATTCACCCTTCGTACGGTTCGTTCCTGAACGAGAAAAAGACCCGAAAGGAGGTCTCTGAACTAGTTGATTCCTTAAATCAATATGTGGCCTGTAGTCGCCAGCATTACTTACGTTTGAGTTTACCAAGAACTTATAGAATGCTTGTTAAGTTGGGTATTACCGAGGATTACACAATGGGTTACTCCGATATTTCTGGGTTTAGGGCAGGCACTTGTACACCATTTGTTTTTTACGATTTATGGGCTGAACAAATGCTAAACCTAAAGGTTTTTCCGTTTCAAATGATGGACTCTACATTCGTGGGAAATAATCTAACACCAGATGTAGCAAAAGATGAAGTTCTCAGGATGATTGATGTTGTAAGGAGTGTAAATGGTACATTTATCAGCATATGGCATATCGATTATCTTTCAGGTTACGGATATTCAAAGGGCTGGTTAAGTACAATTAAGGAAATGCTCAACTATTTAAGGGAGGAGCAATAGATGCAGATTAGGTATATTGAGCGTTCGGATATTAACGATGAACAATGGAATAGGTGTATCGATGGGGCTGTAAATGGAATTGTTTACGCCTACACATGGTATTTGGATATTGTATCACCTAATTGGAGCGCATTAGTTACTGAAAATTACAGTTACATTTTTCCATTACCTGCTTTAAAACGATTGGGCGTTGAAACACTTTCCCAGCCTTTGTTTACGCAGCAGTTAGGGCTATTCTCGAAGAGTCATATTACCCCCGAAATACTGAAAAATTTTTTGGAGAGTATACCCGCCAAGTATAAGTTTATCAGTATTCATCTGAATACATTAAATCGGTATAGCGGAGGTTTTCATTCTTTAGAGCGAGTGACTTATCAACTCGATTTGATATCAAACTATTCCCAAATTCAATCCAAGTATAACCAGAATACACGACGGAATAATTTAAAAACTCTTGCATTTGGAGTCTCTGTCACGAAAAATATCGAATTAGCTACTTTTCTAGAGTTTTACAGAAAAAATGTTGCTGTTAAGTTTGCCAATTCAAGTTTTAATCGGGTTACACAGATTTCCGATACCCTTATAAAACAGGGAAAGGCCGAGGTTGTTGGGGCATACTATCAAGGAATCCTTTGTGCTGCAGCACTAATTGTGAAAAGCAATGGTAAGTTGATTTACTTGTTTGCTTCATCAAATCACTTAGGCATTAAGCATAGGGCAATGTTCGCTGTTGTCGACCAAATTATTAGATGGAATGCAGAGAATCAATTGGTACTTGACTTCGAAGGCTCTATCATCCCTACAATTGCACGTTTTTATGGTGGTTTTGGCGCAAAACCTTGCGTATATCAAAGCATAAATATCAACCGTTTGCCATTCTATGCAAACATCCTTTTTAAACTGAAAGTTATTTTGAAACGTTTTAAGTCGAAAATTTAAATTTGAGTTGCTACTCCATTAAACTTTCAAAATCGATTTCGCTAACCTGCTCTGTTTCAGTTAACTTTCCTTTTTCGCATTTAAGTGTGCGTCCAGGGAATTTTTTTATGAGATGATGGTTGTGTGTTGCCATAAGAACAGATTTTCCGTTGGCTGCAATTTCCTGTAAAATCTGCATAATTCCTTCGGATGTTTCCATGTCGAGATTTCCTGTTGGTTCATCGGCGAGTATTAAGTCGGGGTTATTTAAAAGAGCACGGGCAATTACCACACGTTGCTGCTCTCCACCGGATAGCTGGTGGGGCATTTTATAATCCTTAAACTTTAGGCCTACCATTTCCAAAACCTGTGCAATTCTTTCCTTTATGGCGGTTTTATCCTTCCATCCAGTCGATTTTAGCACAAACAGTAGATTGTCGTAAACACTTCTATCAGTAAGTAACTGAAAATCCTGAAAAACTATTCCAATTTTTCTTCTAAGATGAGGAATTTGCTTGCGTTTCAGAATTTTTAAGTTAAAATCGCAAACTGTTGCCTCTCCAAATTTCAAAGGTATTTCAGCAGTAATAGTTTTAATAAGACTAGTTTTGCCGCTTCCAACCCTACCAACCAAATACACAAATTCGCCCTTTGCAATATCTAGGTATACATCGGAGAGAATAAGACTGTCCTCCTGAAATATATTGGTATTTCTGATTTCAATTACGTTTGGTTGTTCCATAGCGGCAATTTGTTTTAAAATCTTTTGGCGCATAAAGGTAAGAAAAACTGATAAGACATCAAGTTATAGATAATGAAATTATACTAATCCCCAAAAGGGTTTCAAACCTCCGTAATTAAACAAATCAACAATAATTCTGTTATTTCTATAACAAAATTAAGCCTTGGGTTTGTTGAATTATGAATTATTACGCCTATTTGCTTATATTTGTTTATGTGGATAATGTTGAATTAATGATACTTACAAAGTGCTTGCAGTTATTCTTTTAGGTTTTTTATTGGCAATTGTGTCAATCCCAGTTCATAATTTAAACTCCGAACGGGTGGGCAATTGGCTTAGTATCATTCCTCTTGGTATATTTGTTTGGTCCCTAACTTATTTGGACAGAATTATTCTCACAGGCTATGTGTCTGAGACATATCAATGGGTTAGTTCAATTGGTCTTTCGCTCAGTTTTAGGCTCGATGGTCTAAGCCTTTTCTTTGTTCTTTTGATATCTGGAGTTGGTTTCTTTATTTTCAATTACGCCAATGCATACCTGCATCACGATTCCAATAAGGGCAAGTTTTTCCTGTATCTAAGTCTATTCATGACGGCAATGCTTGGCATTGTTATGTCGGGGAATTTGATTATTCTGTTTATATTCTGGGAGTTGACTAGTTTGTCATCTTATCTGCTAATTGGGTATTACCATAACGATGAGGAGTCTCGAAAATCAGCCTTGATGGCAATGCTAGTAACTGTTGCAGGTGGTTTGTTTATGCTGGCTGGTATTATTCTGCTTGGTATAGAAGCAGGAACTTTCGATTTGAATATAATTTTATCAACTCCAAATATTTTAGCCAATAGTACTAACTCGTCAGTAATTGCGATTCTTATAATTATTGGAGCAATAACTAAGTCGGCTCAGTTTCCGTTCCACTTTTGGTTGCCCAATGCAATGGCAGCACCAGCGCCAGTAAGCGCATATTTACACTCAACCACAATGGTTAAGGCGGGGATATTCTTGCTTGCTCGCTTATCGCAGGTTTTTACCGATATTCCTATTTGGCAACCTCTGCTGGTTTCGGTAGGCGGGTTTACAATGGTTTACGGTGCTTTAATGGCTCTTACCAATACAGATATGAAAAAAGTATTGGCCTACACAACCATTAGTGCGCTTGGCATTATGGTGCTTTTGTTGGGTATTGGCACAACTGTATCGGTGCAGGCTGCGATGGTTTTTTTACTGGCTCACGCATTGTATAAAGGAACACTGTTTATGGTGACAGGAAATGTTGACCACGAAACGGGCTCGCGCGATTTATCGGTGCTGTCAGGATTAGGTAAGAAAATGCCATACACTTTCTATGCATCAGCATTGGCATCGCTTTCAATGGCTGGCGTTATTCCTTTCTTTGGCTTTATTGCAAAGGAGATACTTTACGGTGCTGCATTTAAGTCGCCGCTTGCAAGTGGGCTAATTGGTGTTGCAACTTTTGCTACAGGTGTTATGTTTACAGCGTTGGCCTTTGAGTTTGGCTATAAAATATTTGTTGGTAAACAGTCAGATACTCTAAAACATCCTCATGAGGTACCTTTTTCGATGCTGATTGGGCCAGTTTTCCTTGCCACACTTGGTCTTATCGGTGGTGTATTTTCCGAGCAACTTGCTCAACCCTTATTACATCACTCATCTTCCCAAATTTTAAATGTTGATAAGGTATTGCAACTGGGTTTGTGGCACGGGTTCACATTAATTTTTGTGCTAAGTTTACTTACGCTCCTTTTGGGCTTTCTACTTTTTAGAATGCGCTCAGTAGTTGTGAACTTCTCAAATAAACACGCACTTAATAGTATTTCAGTACCAGAAAAGGTCTACCAAAAAAGTATACCTGCATTATTGAAAGCTGCAAAGCGCCAAACTGAGTTTTTCCAGTCGGGTATTCTCCGAAATTATATTGTAATTATCTCAATGACTTTAGTTGCCTTAATATGGCTTATGGCTTTTAATGGTGGCGGTTTGTCGATACTTAGTTTTGATGGATTAACCAAGTTAAAGTGGTTCGAGATAGTTTTTGTGGTGTTAATGCTGGTTGGTTTGGTAAATACACTTATTACAACATCTCGGTTAACGGCTATTGTTTCTTTAGGAATGGTTGGTTATGGAACTGCTGCAATTTTCCTTTACTATGGTGGTCCTGATGTTGCTATGACACAGTTTCTTATAGAGACCCTTACAATTGTGCTTTTTGTGCTAGTGCTTAATAAATTGCCTAAGTTTGTTGATGTGCGTAAAGGATTGCTTATCAAAATAGCATTCCCTGCTGTTGCGTTTGGCGCTACTATGGCAATAATTCTTATGTGGGTTCAGTCGCTACAGGTTGTATCTCCATTAAAGGATTACTTTGCACAAAACAGCTACTTGCTCGCAAAAGGTAAGAATGTGGTTAATGTTATCCTTGTCGATTTTAGGGGGCTCGATACCCTTGGCGAGATTTCAGTTTTGGCAATAGCATCCATTGGAATATTCACTCTTTTAAAGGTTACACAATCAAAGCAGTAGATACTATGCGAACAGTTATATTTCATACAGCAATTAAACTTCTAATGCCTTTATTCATAGCATTCTCGCTATTTCTTTTGTTTAGGGGTCATAATTCACCTGGAGGTGGGTTTATTGGAGGTTTATTAGCTTCCATTGCATTTTTTATGCGTGCAATGGTTCTTGGGGTTAACAATACCATTGCAAAATATAAGTTACGCCCCATTGGTATTATGGCCATTGGGTTGTCGGTTGCAGTTGTAAGTGTGCTTATTCCTGTTTTGGCTGGTTATCCAATGATGACAGGGCTTTGGTTTGATTTTACTTTGCCAATTATCGGTAAAATTGGAACTCCGCTGATGTTCGATA
>CAZTVB010000090.1:0-8480 GCA_964616315.1 uncultured Rikenellaceae bacterium | reverse complement strand
CCCTACAAAAGTACGAATAAACCAAAACTTAATAATCAAGGTTGTCAAAACAAATTATTATTCCGATGCAGCAAAAGAGAGCTGCAAACAGTCATTAGGGAAATTTCGAATAAATTATCAACTAAAAAACAAACACATGAAAAAATTCTCCCTCACAATCCTTGTTGCTTTATTAGCAGTAGTTTTCACTGAAAGCAAAGCGCAAAATGCAACTAAAATAGATGCTACAGGATTTACTGGAATTGAAAACAGCATTTCAGCAAATGTAAATTTTTACCAATCGGCAGACTATAAGGTTGAACTGATTGCCCCAAAGGACATTGCCGAAGAACTGAAAATCTTTGTTGAGGATGGAATGTTGAAACTTAAAAAGAAAGACAAAATGTTTAGTTGGTCGAGTAGCGACGATAAGATTATTGTGAACGTATGGGCACCAAAATTTAACGTACTTTCTTTGAACGGCTCTGGCGATATGCTTGCAAAAACCGCTATAAGCACTGACGATTTAGTAATTAAAATTAACGGCAGTGGCGATGTAAAAATAGGCTCCTTAGAGGCAAGCTCACTAACAGTAAAATCGAATGGTTCTGGCGATGTTAACATTGGCGGAACTAAAACTATGGATAAAGCAGAATACAGCATTAATGGCTCTGGCGATATTGATGTTTACCAACTACCATGCAAAAGCGTTACTGCAAATGTAAATGGCTCTGGCGATATTAAAGTTTGGGCTGCAGAGGAAATTGTTGCAAAGGTTGTTGGAAGCGGCGATATTGAGGTTAAAGGCGACCCAAGAATTGATGCTAAGGTTATTGGCTCTGGAAGTATAAAACGTAACAAGTAACACTTTTAACCAACTATATATTTCGCAGCGATGCGAAAAACTAAAGGCGAGAAAAATCTCGCCTTTTATCGTTTATTCTCGAATAACTTTTACTGTTCCATTCTTGCCAATAGCAATAATACCCGGCAATTTATTTGAAATGGGAGCAAAATAATTCTCTGGAACAATATAATCTACACCGCTCTTAATTTTACTATCAATTGAGTCGAAACCACAAGGCTTTGTGCATGCAGGAATAGCTGCTATAGGTTTGCCTAACCGATTAATAAGTCGTTGGCAGAATTCGGCATTAACCACTCTGTATTCAGCACTACCATTACCCTCAACAGCATTCTTTGCCAAGTTCTTTGCATTAGGTAAAATAAGATTAAGCGGCTTGTCCGATAAGTCAATTAAATCCCAGGCAATATCTGGAACATCCGAAACATACGAAGGAATCCTTCCTGAAACGTCAACCAAAACAGTAACAGAACCTAAACCAATATTCATCAGTTTATTCAACTTTTCCAAAGCCTCAGCATTTGTTGCATCGCAAGCAACCTCCCAGCAAACATCGGAAGGAATAAGAATTATCCCTCCAGACTTAAGAACGTTTATGGATGCGTTAATATGTTCCGTCATGCTATTTAAGTAATCTGTTCCACGAAAATTTTCCGGCAGACTTTCCAGTACCCTTCATCAGCCAAATAATTCTTTTAAGTTTTCCCTTTAACAATGCTTTGCGGAAAGATTTATCCAAAGAATCTTCTGAATGATTTTTGTAGGCCTCACCCCTTCTAAGAAAGAATTTGGTAAAGGCTGACGAAGTAATCCCCCACTTATTAAGGAATTGCTTGCTGCCGTCGTTCATCTTAATTCTCTTGGTAGACTTAGAGCCAAAATGATATGCTCTACTGGCATCAACCCCTTTAAATAAACGAACACCTGCCTCGTATAATTTCATCGAAAAGTCGGGATCAGAGTATAACCCAGGGAACAACTCAACGCTGTAGCCTCCAACTAAATCCCAAATATCTCTATGAACTACATTTGGTGGCCAAGTTGCTCCAGACCAATCGTAGCCCTGAATAGTTTTATAATCCCTCAACAGAGCTGCCTCATCGAAGTTTTCAACAGAATCGCCATAATTAAATGGAGAAAGTATTTCCTTATGCGACGACTGTTTTGGCTCAATTATAGTTGACGATAAAAAGAAGAACTTATGATTTATCCTTTCAATCTCCTTCCAAAGATGAAAATCCCACTCAGGAAGCAAGTACATATCATCATTTAAGTAAAAAAAATAGTCAGTCTTGGCTAAAACCCTACAAGCATTTAGTGCCCAGCAAATGCCTATGTTCTCCTCGCTATGGGTATAATCGTATCCCATTTCACGAACCCACTCCAAGGTACCATCGGCACCTTCGTTTACATGGATAACAATTTGATGTTTAAATGATGAGTTCTTCTCAATGCTATGTATACAAAGTTTTAGCAGTGAAAGATTGTTCCATGTGGGTATGATAATAGAAAATAAAGATTCAGATGTGTCTCTGTTACCTGAGTGCCATGTTATCATAGTTACATTAAGTTTAAATGGCTAATTGTATCCTTTATATGATTTTATAGTTCTTATACTCGAAAAGTCTATATCCGAAATTCTTCTCGAACCAATACAAAATGGTGTCCTTTAGGTTAAACTTGAACTTACTCTCATCAATTTCTACGTGCCAATTCAAACTCTTAACCAAGTCCTCCATTACTTTAGGATGGGTATCGCCAAAACTTCTTACGGCATCAATTCTGGAATAGTCAAAATCATCAACCTTACTTACCACTGCCTCTAAATCTTGCCCAGTGTGATAATAGGTGTGAAAATTTCGCATTTTATTCATAATTACTTCGGGTGGCCTAACCCAGCCATAGTGATATATATATGCATCTATCAACTTCACATTCAACTTGCGATCGTCTTTCCTAAAACCCTGTGCATCCTTATAGGACCTTATACGGGAATCGTGACGAACAATTCGAATTTCTCTCCTATACCACTTCCTGCTTACACCAACATAATCGAATGTTCCCCAGAAATGTAAATATTTGAAAAGTAACCCTTCTACATTCTTATCGTTAGCCCATCGCTCCATCTCGGCCTTAATAACAGGGTGATACTTTTCATGTAACACCTCATCGGCCTGAATGTAAAAACACCAATCGTATTCGCCAACAATAGCATCTAAGGCCTTATTAGTTTCAACAGAAAGAACTAGGCCATCTTTTCGCAAAGAATCATCCCAAACAGTATCAACAATAACTATTTTCTCATCATTTATGCTTTTAATCAAGTTCAGGGTTTCATCGTCGGATTTTCCAACAGCAACAACCATTTGATCGCACAATGGTAAAATAGATTTGATTGATTCAATAACAGGGTAGCTATATTTTATAGCATTTCGGATAATGGTAAACCCACAAACCTTCATAGTTAATTGTTTTTAAATAAAATATCTTGATATAATCTCATAAATTCTTCGGCGATTCGTTCTGGTAAAAACAACTTGGAGTGTTCGTAACCTTTCTCCACCATCAAATCTCTTAAGTTTGTATCGCCCATTAACCTTATGATAGCATCGCCTATTTGCTCAGGGCTATTGGGATCTACATACAATGAATGGCTTCCTCCTGTTTCCTCAAAGCAACTCCCTTTACTTGTTATAACAGGAACTCCCGAAGTTAGTGCTTCCAGAATTGGTATTCCAAACCCTTCAAATATTGAAGGATAAACAAAGCATAATGCGCCCTGATAAACTGCTGGCAAATCTTCGTTCGAGACGAAACTTGGGAATACAATGTTCGTTACATTATTCTGTTCGATATAGGGGAGCACTTCGCTGTGGAAGTATTTTGTTTTCCGCCCTATAACAACCAAGGGTACGTCAATATGTTTTTCGTAAAGTGCCTTAACGATGTTTAAAAGATTTTTACGTTCCTCAACAGTGCCCACATATAAAATATACTTTTCGGGTAATCCGTACTTCTGCCTAACACTAATCAACTCCTCTTCGGAAAACTTCTTCTGAAAATTCACATCACAGCTCTGATAAATAACATCAATTTTTGATGGTGAAACGTTTAAAAAGTTGATTAAATCGTCCTTGGTTTGAGAGCTAATGGCAACTATCCTATCGGCCACTTTACATGCATATACAAGTTTCTTTTTATAAATACTAACGTTTATTTTACCATAGAACTCAGGGTAACGGAGAAATATTAAATCGTGAACGGTAACAACCGTTTTTGTGCCAGATTTTCTAATACCAAATGGCAATTCATGGCTTAAACCATGGTATATATCTACATTCAGTTTCTTGATATCCTTTACAATGAGCCTACTGCGCCAAAGCGAATGGAGTATTCTGTGGTAAGTTCTTTGAGGCGAAACGATGCTTGTTGAGCTCTCTGTATTTGATTTAAGAAAAATCCTCTTCTTTGTTTTTGGTGTAAAAAGAATAATTGAATTGGAATTATTAAGCAGCACCAATGAGTCAATTAGGTTTCGGCTATAATTGCCTAGACCGCTTTTATTATAGAAAGCCCTTTTTGCATCAAAACCTAAACGAATTCCAGATGTTGCCAGCATCGGATTCTGAAGACTGACCTTGGATTTGGCAACCTGATGAAGTTGATACAGTTTCAAATACTTCAGCTGGTTTAGCTTAGCAATGGATACACTAATGAAAAAGCCAGCATACCCATCGAGAAAACCTCCCCGTATAAAGTATGAATGTATAAATCTCCAAAACGGACTAATTACAAGTTTTACAAAACTGGCCTTCTTCCCAACCCTAAAGTACTCCTTGGCAGACAAGGTGCTGTACTTATTCATCACCTCAACCAATTGCTCATATGAAGTATAAGTCCAGTGCAAAAGATCACCTTTAAGAAAACCAACCCGTGCACTTTTCTCCATACTAATTGTTTCGTGGATATTTGCACCACTCCACTCACCCTTCCTTCTGTCGAATAATCTTATTTTACAATCGGGATACCATGCAGTATGTCTAATCCAACTTCCGCAGCAATAGTTTAGCCTATTGAACTCGTATGCATCATAAATCCAATTCTGTTTTGCATTTAAAATTGACGCTTTCAAATCAACAGATAAGGCTTCGTCGGCATCGAGGGATAGAACAAAATCGAAAGATGCTTGCTGAACGGCAAAGTTTTTTTGGTCGCGGTAGCCTGCAAATGGATGTTGTATAAATTTAGCCCTATATTTTTGAGCTATTTCCTCTGTCCTATCAACAGAATAGGAATCAACTATAACAATTTCATCAGCAACACCGACCAATGATTGTAGGCATCGCTCAATATTCTTTTCTTCATTCAAGGTTATAATTACAGCCGAAATCTTATGCATACATTGAATGGTTTAACTTAATTATGGTCGATAGATTATTTATACACTAACACCAAAATCCCTCAATGCATCATTAAGAGATGTCTTTTTATCGGTCGATTCCTTGCGCTTGCCAATAATTAAAGCGCAAGAAACTTGATATTCCCCTGCAGGGAATTTTTTTGTATAGGAACCCGGTATTACCACTGAACGCTCAGGAACAATGCCCTTGTACTCGATAGGTTTTTCTCCCGAAACATCAATAATTTTTGTAGACTGAGTAAGCACAACGTTTGCGCCTAGAACAGCCTCTTTACAAACTCTAACACCTTCCACAACTATACAGCGGGAACCAATAAAACAACCATCCTCAACAATTACAGGGGCAGCCTGCACTGGTTCTAAAACGCCTCCAATACCAACACCTCCACTTAAATGCACGTTTTTCCCAATTTGTGCACATGAACCCACCGTGGCCCAAGTATCTACCATAGTACCCTCGTCCACATAAGCGCCAATGTTAACATACGAGGGCATCAATATAACACCTTTAGCAAGATAACTTCCGTAGCGAGCAACTGCATGTGGAACAACCCTTACGCCAAGTTGCTTGTAATTTGATTTTAGTGGAATTTTATCGTGAAACTCCATTGGGCCAGCCTCAAAAACCTTCATATCTTTTATAGGAAAATAAAGGATAACGGCTTTTTTTACCCACTCGTTAACTATCCATCCGTTCTCTGTTGGTTCAGCAACCCTTATTTCGCCTCTATCAAGAAGTTCAACAACGCGTTCAATAGTTTTTCGAAATTCTGATTGTGCGAGTAGTTCTCGATTTTCCCACACCTGTTCAACTATTTTCTGAATAGATTCCATTGCTCTAATTGGTTTGTGGACAAATGTACACATTTTGAGTTTTTGTTTAAGTTTGAATTATGCTTAAATTGCAGTTAGTTGAAAAATATCCAGTGAATACTAAGTAAACCTAGGCCTCTTTTCATTGTCAAAATGGCATTAGACTTAAGCTGCAAACAAAAAACCATCCATAATGAGAAAACTTATTCTTTTATCATCAGTAGTATTCTTGATTAGTCAGGTTAATGCACAGGAACTTGTTCGATATCAAACACCTGCCAAGGAGCTTCTCGAACTTTTGGATGCCCCAAACACTCCAATATTCTCTATAAGTCCCAATAAAAACCATTACCTTTTGGCTTATCCTTCTGATATGCCCGACTTGGCAGAGTTAGCCCAGCCCGAATTAAAGATTGCGGGCGTTCGAATCAACCCAAGTAATTACGGAGCAAGCAATCCTAGGACGTATTCAAAGTTTGAATTTGCAGATTTTAAAACAAATAAAACTATCCCCATTACAGGAATACCGCAAAAGGGCATCGCTACTAATTTTCGATGGTCGCCCAATAGTGAGTACATTGCCTTTAGCATATATTTTGCAAACACTATTGAGTTATGGATTGCAAACATAAGCGATGGCATTGTGCATAAAATTGCAGATAAATTGAATGAATCACTAATATCTCCTGCATTTCAGTGGTTCCCCGATAGCAAAACGTTAATGTATGTTTCCTCTGTTGATGGTTTAAGAAAACCAACTGAAAGTGAACTTCCTTTGGGTCCATCGGTACAACAAACATCCGGGAAGAAAACAAGCGCCCGTACCTATCAGGACTTGCTTAAAAAACCATCGGACGAGATGCTGTTTGAGTATTACTGTACTTCGCAATTGGCCGTGGTTGATTTACAATGTGAAGTCACAGAGTTGGGTAATAGAGCCATTTACATTGATTTTGAATCATCCCCCGACGGAAACTATATTTTGACAGAGCAGTTGGTTCGACCTTTCTCATACTTGGTTCCCGCTGAGTTATTCCCTACTAATTTTCAAATTATCGACTCTAATGGTAATCTCATTAAACGTTTAGCGGAATTACCTTTGGCCGATGATATTGCCCAAGGGTTTAGCGCTGTTCGCAAAGGGGCACGTTCTTTCTTTTGGCGAGCCGACAAACCTTCCACCATATTTTGGGTTGAAGCGCAGGACGATGGAGACCCAAAAAAGGAAAGCAAATTTAGAGATGCATTATTTTGTTTAGATGCTCCATTCAGAGGAAATCCTTTGAAAGTTGTTGAGTTGGATACCCGTTTTGCTGGTGTTGACTGGGGCTGGAATGATTTTGCCATTGTGCATGGTCGATGGTGGAGTAACCGAAGGAGTGTTAGCGCAATTATAAATCCATCGCAGCTAAACGAAAAGCCTAAAGTACTTTGGGATAGGTCGTACGAGGATGGTTACAGCGACCCAGGCCGAATTGTATCATCAACCAATAGTTTTGGAAGAAGAGTGCTGTTAACCGATAAATCAAACCAAAAACTTTACCTTGCAGGAACAGGGGCATCGCCTGAGGGCGATAGGCCATTCCTTGACGAGTATAACCTAGGAAAAGGAAAAACAACTCGCCTATGGCAGTCGCAAGCGCCAGTATACGAGTATTTTGTAGACTTCATCAATGCAACAACCCTAACCTTTGTTACTTCCAAAGAATCAACCACAGAGCAACCCAACTACTTCGTTCGAAATCCTAAGAAAAAAACATCGACTCAACTTACCTTTTTTCAGCATCCATACCTATCGTTAAAGGATGTTACTAAGGAAATTGTTCGCTATAAACGCTCCGATGGTATTCAGTTAACGGGAACTTTATACTTGCCTGCAGGATACAAAAAAGGAGATAAATTATTGCCAACATTGATGTGGGCTTACCCTCAGGAGTTTGTGAATGCTAGCCATGCAGGTCAAATAAAAGGCTCACCATACCGTTTTATTCGCCCTTCGCGACTTGGTGCTGTGCTTTGGGTGGCTCGCGGATACGCCGTTTTTGATAATATCTCGATGCCCATTGTTGCCAGAGATGGCAAAGAGGCCAACGATACTTTTATTGAGCAACTTATTGATAATGCAAAATCGGCTATTGACACCTTAGTTTCTATGGGCGTTACTGACCCCAAGCGAGTTGCCATTGGAGGACATTCCTATGGTGCATTTATGACCGCAAACCTAATGGCTCATTCCAATTTATTTGCGGCAGGAATTGCACGTAGCGGTGCATACAACAGAACTCTAACTCCGTTTGGATTCCAGAACGAGGAGCGAACCTACTGGCAAGCACCAGAAATTTACAATGCAATGTCGCCATTTATGAACGTCGACAAAATTAACGAACCACTACTGCTAATTCA
>CAZTVB010000089.1:0-8493 GCA_964616315.1 uncultured Rikenellaceae bacterium | reverse complement strand
AGGGATTCTTCTTGGAATAATTGCTGCTATAAAAAAGGATTCAATCTTTGATAAAAGTGCATTGATATTTTCGGCGTTCGGAATGTCGCTCCCCTCCTTCTTTGCGGCAATACTTGTGGGCTGGATTTTTGCCTTTTTGCTTGGCAAATACACCGGGCTAAACCTCACAGGAAACCTTTGGGTGGTTGACGATTTTGGCGAGGGAATTCACCTTCAACTCAAAAACCTGATTCTCCCAACGCTAACATTAGGATTACGTCCACTCTCAATTATTACGCAATTAACCCGCAGTTCAATGCTCGAAACGCTAAGCCAAGATTACATTAGAACAGCCAAGGCTAAAGGGTTAAAATTCAGCACAATAATTCGCAAGCACGCCCTTAAAAACTCATTGAACCCAGTTGTAACAGCAGTTTCGGGTTGGTTTGCATCATTAATGACAGGTGTAATATTTGTTGAGTATATTTTTGGTTGGAAAGGGCTGGGATATGTAATGGTAAATGCCCTTAATAGCTACGATGTTCCACTGGTTATTGGATGTGTTGTATCCTTGTCGTTAATTTTCGTGGTTATAAATCTACTTGTTGATATTCTCTACTCAGTACTCGACCCAAGAGTTAAGTTTAGTTGATTTTCGTGAATAGTGAAACGTGAATCAGAAATCATAAAACTAACGTCATCACCCTCCTTAAAATTAGCCACTTAGTTTACGCGAGGTATATTTCTTCCTTTTAACATTTAACGTTTAACGTTTAACGTTTTTATTTTTCGTAATTTTGGTACAATTCATTTCTTAACTAAATTTCAACTTAAAGCATTATGAGAAAGAAGATTGTAGCAGGAAACTGGAAGATGAACACAATGCTTCCCGATGGTTTTAACTTGGCAAAAGAGGTAATTTCTAAATCGGCAGGTGTTCCTTCCGATGTTGAACTTATAGTGATTCCTCCATTTACACATTTAAGCGAAGCGGTTAAAATAACCAAAGGTAGCCGCATAAGAGTTGGTGCACAAAACTGTGCAATGTGGGATAAAGGAGCATACACCGGCGAGGTTTCTGCGCCTATGCTCAACTCTGTTGGTGTTGACTATGTAATTTTGGGGCACTCTGAGCGTCGTGAGTACTTTGGCGAGGATAACCAAATGCTTTTCAAAAAAATAAATCTTGTTTTGGAGAACTCACTAACCCCAATATTTTGCTGTGGCGAAAAACTAGATGAACGCGAGAGCAACAATCACTTTAAGGTGGTTGAACAACAGGTTAGCGAATCGCTATTTGGCCTATCTGCCGAGCAGATGCTTAAAGTAGTAATTGCCTACGAGCCTGTTTGGGCAATAGGTACTGGTAAAACAGCCACTTCAGAACAAGCTCAGGAGATGCACGCATTTATTCGTAAACTTTTAACCAAAAAATTTGGAGCAGATGTTGCCAACAGAATAAGCATTCTTTACGGCGGAAGTTGCAAACCCTCCAACGCTGCTGAGATTTTTGCAAAAGCAGATGTTGATGGTGGCTTAATTGGTGGAGCATCGCTCGTAGCCGATGATTTTATTGGAATAGCAAAAGCTTTTTAGTTGATTGTTGTTCGTTGATAGTTGATCGTGAAGACCTTCTATCTTCTAACTTCTAACTCTTAACTTTTCACTTAATATGAGTTACACAGAACTAGTAATCAGCGTAACACCTCCAAGCGAGGAAACCAATAGTATTCTCATTGCCCAACTTTCCGAGTTGGGCTTTGAAAGTTTTATGGAGGACGATAAGGGCTTTCGGGCATACATTAAATCCAACAAGGATTTTTCCGCAGAACAGGCAATCGATAGTCTATTTCTACCCGAAGGCGTTTCCATAAATTTTGAGGTGAATAGTATTGCCGATAAGAACTGGAACGAGGTTTGGGAATCGAATTTTGAGCCAATTCTAGTCGACAATAAATGTCTGGTTCGGGCATCATTCCATACCAATTTTCCAAAAACCGATTACGAAATAATTATCGACCCAAAAATGTCGTTCGGAACCGGCCATCATCAAACTACTCATCTGATGATAAATGCTATACTGAATACAGATGTTGCTGGACTGACAGTTCTTGATATGGGTTGTGGAACTGGTGTTTTAGCCATATTGGCCGAAATGAAAGGAGCCACAAAGGTAGTTGCCATTGATAACGATGAGTGGGCATACCGTAACTCATTGGAAAATGTAGTTGAGAACAAATGCAAAAAAACCGAAGTTCTGCTTGGTGATGCTGCATTGCTTGCTGGCAAACATTTCGATTTAATTATTGCCAACATCAATCTAAATATCTTACTAAACGACTTGTCGACATACAAATCAAGTTTAAATGTAAACGGCAAACTATTTATGAGCGGTATCCTACGTTCCGATGTAACTACATTAATTCAAGCATCGGAGAAGTTAAGCCTGAAACATCAGGAAACATTCTACCGCGACGATTGGGCTATGGTTTCTTTTTCTAACTAAACTATTTGGCTATACTTGTTAACAGAAGGTTTTGGTACATTTTGCTTTCCATTACAGTTTTGGTTTTTGCCATAACATTTTCGCCAAAAGCATTTCATCAGGACGATGATAAGTTCTCGGGCGACATTCTAAAGTACCCTGTCGAACTAAATTCTATTGTTAACAAGGACCTTCCTAAGGAAGATGAGGAGTTCATCAAGAAATTTACCATATTCTGGGCAAGCGATACTATAAACGAAGAGCACAAAAAAAATATCATCGAAATATCAAACCTAATGCTACCAATCCTCCCTGAGAAAAAGGATTTGGTGCTAACTTATGTAAAACTTATCGACTTTTTTTTCAGAGATTCTTATGCGAACAAAAACTACGATGCTTGGGATAAATCTTACAATCAACTATTGAAATCGGAAAATTTAAGTCTAACATCGCTGGGCAACTATTTACGCTTTACAGAGGCTGTGGTTAAAAACTCCATTATAAAGCAAACAAATACATTTGCCTGGAAATCGGGAACACATCCCTCCTATCAATTTGAGTTTAAAGACCAACTCTATATTCGTCTTAACAAAATAAATCTGGTTTGTATTTACGGTAACGATAGTATCTTCCTTAAAACTACCAGTGGAGTTTACACCCCTTCAACGGGAAATTGGAAAGGGAATGGAGGAAAAGTTACCTGGACTCGCTCGGGCTATCCCGACGATGAAATATTTGTTGACCTAAAAAAGTATCAACTCGACTTAAACAAAAACTCCTATACTGTTGATTCAGTATATTTTACCAACAAAGATTATTTCACTACTCCTAGTTTAGGAAAAGTAACCGATAGGCTAATAAAAGATTATAACCCAAACTCAATTCAGTACCCCGAGTTTGAATCGTACGGAAAATGGTTCCAAATAAAAAATCTGTTCAAAAATGTAGATTACGAGGGTGGTTACATCATGCAGGGTTCACGACTAATTGGAAAAGGTTCGGCTGAAAAACTTGCCACAGTCTCAATTAATCGTAACGGCAAGGAGTTCCTTAGGGTTGAAGGGAATATCCTTATTTTTCAACGTTCAATCCTAAATACCGAAAAAGCCAGCATCCTTTTTAAGTTTCCTAACGACTCAATATATCACTCTGGCCTATACTTCAATTACAACAATAAAAACCGAACAGTCACTATTGCTCCCACCGATAAGTTAACCACTCAAAGTCCATTCATTAGTTCGTACCATAAACTCAGCATTTGGGCAAACCAGCTAAGTTGGAAGATAGATGAAGATAAGATACTTTTCGGAGCATCAATTGGGGCAACAATAGGACGAGCATCATTTGAATCCGACAACTTTTTTAACGAGGTTTATTTTGATGATATGATGGGTCCAAGCGACCAACACCCTCTTCTGGCAATCTGGAATTACTCCATTAAGGTGAAAAGTAAAACATTCCTAGCTGCCGACCTTGGTGTTCATCTTCGCAAACCTATTGAGCAGGTTAAAATCGAAATGATGCGTATTGCAAAGGAAGGGTACATACTTTACGACTTCAACTCCGACGAGGTTCAAATCACACAGAAACTCCGTTACGCAATACTAGCCCGCTTTCAGAAGATAGATTACGATGTTATCCGTTTTTCATCAATTTGCGAGGGCAACATACCCAACGCTGAACTCGACCTAAAAACAATGGATATGCGAATTCGGGGTGTCGAAAATATTTCGGTTAGTGACTCCCAAAGCGTACATATTAGTCCGCATAAGAAAGAAATTATTATGCAAAAAAACAGGAACTTCGTATTTGGAGGATACGTTCAGGCCGGTTTATTCAAATTTTATGGAGAAACGTTCAAATTTGATTACGATAAGTTTAAAATTGATTTAGTTGATGCGGATTTGTTGGAACTCGATTACCAAACCAACAACAGGGACAATTACGGCCGAAGAATTCTACAAAGTGTTCAAAACACTATGGAGAAAATAAACGGAAATATTCTTATTGATAAACCCAACAACAAATCGGGCTTAATAAGCAACCCTAACTACCCCATTTTCAACAGTACTGGAATGTCTTACGTTTACTACGATGACCCAACAATTCATGGCGGAATTTACAAACGCGACTCGTTCTATTTCGAAATACTACCTTTCACCTACGAAAATCTCGATAATTTTGAAAGTATAGACCTGAACTTCAAGGGAATTCTACACTCCGGAAATATTCTTGCTCCCATTGAAGAAACTTTAGTGCTACGCCCCGATAATTCATTAGGTTTTATCAAAAAAACACCACCCGAAGGATTAGCGCTCTACCGAGGCAAAGGATTTGCTTTCAATAAGGTTGACCTAAGCAACCAAGGACTTATTGTTAATGGCGATATTAAATACATTTCCTCAACTACATCCTCAGAGGCCATGTACCTGTTCCCCGATTCAATGACAACCAAATCTGATAGTTTTTATATAGATAAGAGGATTTCGGGAATCCAATATCCTAATCTAATTGGTGGTCGACATAAAATAAAATGGCTACCAAAACGCGATAAATTCTACGTTAAACGTGGCGAAAGGCCTTTTGTGATGTACGATACACTTGCAAGACTCATGGGCGACTTACTTCTTGAGCCTATTGGATTAACTGGCAATGGCGATATAGCTCTAGCTAATGCAGCGCTGAGTTCATCGCACTACGATTTTAACGCCGACGACTTTCACTCGCCCAAAGCAAACCTGAAGCTATATAAACCAAAAACTGAAGATTTAGCACTATCTACCGACAGCGTTAAATCGAATATCGATTTTAAGAATCAAAAAGGAGAGTTTAGTAAAACTCAGAAGAGTATTTATGCTAAACTTAATGCCTTACATTACGAAGCTCACCTCGATAGATTTGGATGGGATATGAACTCGCATAACCTAAACTTCCTAACCGCAATGCGGCAAGAGGCTGTTCGCGATGGGGAATTTACCGTTTCCCGAATGTACGACAAGGACTCTCTCCCTGCTGGTTCTCTTTTCTACTCTGTTCAAGCAGAGGAAGACTCTCTTTACTACTTCTCACCTAAATCAAAGTATAACCTAGAAACAGCCGAACTAAAATCCGATAGCGTTAAGTATATTATAGTTGCCGATGCTGTAATTTATCCAAAGGATAAAAAAATTAAGGTCGATCCTGCAAACAGGATGAATAAATTCTCCTTAGCAACCATTTTTGCGAATTTATCATCAAGATACCATAAAATATACAATTCGGAGTTAACTATATCTAGTAGAAGAAAATATAAAGGAAATGGACTTTATGATTATGTTGATGAGAGAGATTCTATTCAAACTATTGTATTAAATAATGTTGAGAACGATGCTTTCCTTAATACTTATGCCGAAGGAAAACTAACTGAACCGGACAATTTTAAACTAAGTCCCAATTTTGGGTTTATTGGAGATTATCGACTTTTCGCTCCCGAACAATTCCTCGAGTTTAAAGGAGGAGCACGCCCAATTTACAATTGCCCCAATACCAAAGCGCAGTGGTTAAAATTTGAATCGCAAATCGACCCCAAGAAAGTTAGAATACCTGTAGGGGAAAAGCCACAGAACTTAAACCTGAATTACCTTGTTAATGGTTCCGTCATAGCTGAAGATTCACTTAAACTTTATGGCGGGTTTATGCGAATGCGTAAGGATTACGCGGATAAATCTATTGTTCAGGCGGAAGGTTATATGAGTTTTAACAATAACAACCGCCGATTTACCGTAGCTCAACCCTACAAATTAGAGAATCCAGACACATCGGGCAACAGCGTAAGTTTGCAAAAGGATTACTGTATGACCTTTGGCGAAGGAACTGTTCAACTTCCCGTTAACCTTGGGCAAATAAAACTAAAAAACTACGGTAGTTTAATCCATAAAATGGAGGAGAACGACCTAAGCTTGGATTTAATAATTCAACTAAACTTCCACTTCAACCAAAAATCACTTGAGGCAATGGCTACCGAGCTAAATGGTGCAATTACTTTGGATAAAGTTGACCTAAGCCGGAAACTTTACAAAAAAGCCCTATACGAATGGATTGACACCTCGCAAATTCAACCTGCTTTAAACCAGCTAACCCTTTTTGGATCATTTAGCCAGATTCCTAAAGGATATGATGCGACAATGATTCTGAACGAAGTGAAAATGAAGTGGGACCCCGTACGCAAATCGTTCTATTCAACAAGTAAACTTGGCATTGGAACTATTGGGAATATTCAGGTTAACAAGTTTGTAGATGGTTACATTGAAATATTTAAAAAGCGTAGTGGCGACTTAATGACCCTATATCTTCAACTTGGCGATGACAAATATTATGTTTTCACCTATACTAAAAGCGTAATGCAGGTTTCATCGAGCAATACAGACTTCCTTCTACCAATACAAACACAAAAATCGAGCGAACAGAAAGTTAAAGTTCGACCAGGCGAAATTGGTTACAGATTCCTAATTGGTACAAAGAAAGATTTAGACGCTGCTCGTGAACGCTATAAACAACTAAAATTTGGCATAAATCCAGATAAACCCAACGAGGATGTAACGGACGAAAAACAGGATGAGGACAAAAAGGGTGATAATTAATGCCCTTTCCTCATCTTTTCCCAAACCTCCATATCCTTGATATTCTCACCATCTATCACAAAACGAATTGCTGTTTTAACAGCATGAAATCCGCTATTACCAGCAGCTCCGGGATTAATGTACAGAAAATTGTGTTTTTTATCGAATTTTACTTTCAGGATATGGCTATGCCCACATACAAATATATTGGCCTGAAGCGTTTCAATAAGAGGCTTCGCTTGAATATCGTACCTTCCCGGAATACCACCAATATGTGTCATTAGCACTTTAACCTCTTCAACTTTGAAATGCAAAAAGTTAGGATAACTTATCCTTATTCTGTGGTCATCAATATTCCCGTGAACAGCACGCAAAGGCTTATATTTTGATATTCTATCAGCTAACTCCAATGAGCCAATATCGCCTGCATGCCAAATTTCATCGCAATCTGCAAAAAACACATCTAAACCCTCATCCCAAAAACCATGAGTATCAGACAAAACACCTATTTTCTTCATTAAATGCAGACTTTAGAAATTAAACATCACCAAAATTAACCGATATTTTATCTATATCCTAAACTTTAAAAATAAAGAAGTATTCAAAAATCTGACGTCTGACATCTGATGTCTGATATCTATTGACTATTTTTGAAATGAAAAAAACGAACAGATGCACATATTCTACGCTCACGATATTGCAGGCAATACATACACTCTCCCCGAAGAAGAGTCGAAGCATTGTATAAGAGTATTAAGGCTAAATGCTGGCGATGAAATAACATTGATAGATGGAAAAGGGAATCTTTTTACAGCAAGCATTGCTAATCCAAACCCCAAGCGCTGCGAGGTCATTGTAACCGATGTAAAAACTGAGTTTGGCAAGCGCAATTTTTACCTACACATAGCCATTGCTCCTACCAAGAATATTGAACGTCTAGAATGGTTCCTAGAAAAAGCCACAGAAATTGGGATCGATGAAATTACTCCAATTCTTTGCGATCGCTCAGAGCGTAAGGTTGTAAACAACGATAGGCTTGAAAAGATAATTGTGTCGGCAGTCAAGCAATCAATCAAAGCCTATGTTCCAAAGTTAAACGAGATGATTTCGCTTAAGCAATTCCTAAATCAAGATATTGAAGGGCAGAAATTTATTGCCCATTGCAACAGTTGGGACTTACCTCTTCTAAAGAACAACATACAACTAAACTCAAAAGTCACAATTCTTATTGGCCCCGAAGGCGATTTTACACTATCCGAAGTTGAGCAATGTTTGAGTAAGGATTATCAGGAAATTAGTCTTGGAACTTCACGCTTAAGAACAGAGACTGCTGGGGTTGTAGCATGTCATACTGTTAATCTTATAAATTAAAAACGAGTAAGAAATCTTACTCGTTTCACTAATGTATTATCAATAATTACTTTGTTTGAT
>CAZTVB010000088.1:4483-8501 GCA_964616315.1 uncultured Rikenellaceae bacterium | reverse complement strand
ATACAATTGACCACCCCATAAAAAAGGTGATGATAATTTGCGCCAAAGCAAGCATCGAGGATGTTTATGCTGCGCTTGTTATGGCAAATGGTGCAGTAATGGAAGGTATTGAGGCGAAGGTGTTCTTTACATTCTTTGGGCTTGATGCAATTACCAAGAAGCAAATGAAAAAACTTCACACTGGAACTGTTGGTAATCCTGGTATGAGAATGCCTGGCGGATTACCCTTCCCAACAATTCTTGGAATTCTTCCTGGTGTTGAGGCTGGCGTTTCGGCTATGATGAAGAGCCAAATGGAGAAATTAGATATTCCTCCTGTTGATGAGTTTCTTGAACTGATTACCGCTGGCGGTGGTGAAATCTATGCTTGTAAGCTAGCTGTTGAGATGTTTGGCTTGAAGAAGGAGGATTTTAGCGAGCACGTTAAGGATATTATTACTATTGGTCAATTCTACGAGTTGGCTGCAGGTGAGGGAACTCAAATTATTTTCACCTAGAACATCCTTGGGTAAAACTGTCATTGCGAACGAAGTGAGAAATCTGGATTAGAGATTTTTCGCTTCGCTCAAAATGACAAATTCTTTTAATGATTGCAAACGTGCCCATCGGAGCCATGCCCGTGATGATGTGAGCACGATGTGCCTGAATCGGAAAGGTTACCAGCCAAATACTGGTTAACAAGCTCATCAACGTTTCCGTTGCAGCCTCTTATAACGTTAATGCCATGCATACCTAATACGTTCTGAGCGCCTGCGCCCATATTGCCAGCAAGCATGGTTGTAACGTTCATTTCTTTGAGAACTGATGCTATATTCGATTTGCATCCACAGCCCTGAGGCGATTCAAGAATCTCTTTTTTCTCCACTTTGCCTTCATTAATACTATACACAGTATAGTACTCGCAATGGCCAAAATGTTCATCAACAAAATTGTTGCGTGTTGGAACGGCTATTTTCATTGTTAATCCTCCGTAATTTTTGTTTAACTATTATTTGATATATCGGTATTACTTCTTTCAGGACAATACTCGGTAATTGTTGACGAGTTGATTTTTATTGCTTTGCCTGTAATTAATGCTTTAGCAACTTTACCTCTGGCCGATTCCACTATACGTCCGAATGTTTGACGTGATATACCCATTTGCTTTGCTGCATCCTCGTGGTATAACCCTTCGGCATCGGCTAGGCGAATAGCCTCTAGTTCATCAATCTCTAAAACTACTTCGTCTAACAATTTTAATGGGATTCCTGTAGGTTTATAGTAAGTGACACCAGGAGTAAAACAGGTTTTTCTATGGCATTTATTTCTGGGCATATGCTCAATTTGTTTTGATGCAAATGTAAGCATATGCCCAGAATAAGCAAATCATTTTATAAATTATTTTTATGGGGAAATTTTCTTTACTTTTTCTTCGCTAATCGGTAGTAGTAGTTTGCCTTTTCTTTATTCTCGAAGCGTGTGTATATATTGCCGAGGAAATTAGCGTAGCGGGGATTTGGATTTAACTTGTATAGACGTTCAAAGTAATCGCGGGCAGTTTTGTAATCTTGATTAACTCTTTTTATTGCCTCTGTTACCTGATTGTACTGCTTCATAGTTTTGTTTTTCTCGTAGGCTTTCATTTCCCTAACATAGGTTTCATCAGCAATATAGTAATGTTTCTCAGCTAAAGTTTCAAGTGCTTCAATATTGTTCTTATCCTTTTTTAGAATTTGTTTTGCAAGATTATCCCGCTCATCAACCTTCTCTAATTTTCTTTTAATGCGTAGATAACCTGTAAGATACACGGTGTTATTGTGGGCAGCAGAATCGAGAGTTGGCCATAGTTGCTCACCTTGCTCCCAGTTCTCGCTTCGATCATAAGCATCGAATAATTGTGTTCGAACTGGTAATATTTCTCTTCCTTGAGGATAGCGTTGGACATATTCTTCTAAGTTTGAAATCTCCTTTGATAGGTTATCAATTTTACGGTATGCCTTAGCAATTGTGGAAAAGGTTTCCTCTGAGGTGCTGGATAGTCTTTTTGCAGTTTCTAGGTAATCGATACTCTTTTCGGTTTGTTGCAAACCCCAAGCTGCAATACCTGCATTGTTATAAACGGAACCGTCGGTTTCCTTATTGTTTGCTTTGTTTAGCGCAATAATATTCTCGTAATTTGCTAGAGCTTTTTGGTAATCGCCAGAAGCCATAGCTGATTTTGCATCGTTATTGAGTTGCTTATTCTGATTGGATGCAGCACAACCCGAAAGAATTACCAGAAGAATTAAAAACTTGATGTTCGATTTCATTGAATAAATCATAGTTGAATAGTTTTAAAGGGCACAAAGTTAGCCATTTTATGTTGCAATCAAACTGACATCTATGTCATTGCGGGAATAGCCGAGTTCTACTTGCTTCTGTATTTCTTAAACACAATATTGTAGAAAGCAAGGAAGAAATACCGTAAATCGGTAAAAAGGGGGTGCTTATCGTAGGCGTCAAAATATTTTAGTTCCGAGGCCATAATTGCCTCTAGTGTATCAGGCTTATCAACATAAAAAGGAGGTATTAGTCCTGGTTTATATTTTACCCGCCGTTCTTGTAGTTCTGTTGTGTATAGGCTAAAGTAATGCCTGCTAAGCGGACGAACACCAACTATTTTTAAATCGCCCCTTAACAGATTAATTAGCATAGGTAACTCATCAATCCAAAATTTCCGCATAAAACGACCAAGCGTAGAGACCCTGAAGTCGTTTTTAAACTTGCCGCCTTCTTGTAAATTATGCTTATTGTAGATATACTCCTGAAGATACTCCGAGTATGGGTGCATTGTGCGGAACTTGTATACCTTTATAATTTTACCCCCCTTACCAATTCGTTGAAGTTTAATAAGTGGACCATAAGTAGGCTCTAGGTCGAAGTATGGCTTTTTGATTTTTTTAGCAACCACAAAGTGCTGCTGGTTAAGGTTTATTTCGTTTACAACGTCAAATCCGCAGGAGTAGAGTCGTCCGAGCAATTCGGCACGGCTAATTACCCTATTTTCCCCACGGGTTAGGAAAAAATAAATTCCCATTGTAAGCGAGAATTTTGGGAACACACGCTTAATAATGAAATCGAAGAAGTAGTAAATACGGTTTATTAAGGGCGGGAACTTTTTCAGAATTCTTTCTTTACGTTGCTCTTGGGTTTCGGCCATGCATACGAATGTACCACCTTTGGGGAGTTTTGTGTTTATCGCCTCAAAAAACTTATTGATTCGCCTAATATCGTTAATCCTTTTGAGGTTGATAATTGTATCGAAGTAGCCATCGGGTTGGTTTAAAACATTAAAGGTGGTGGTGGTAGCAATAATTAAGCTTTTCTCTGAAAGCAACGCAGTATTGGTTTCTAGGAAGCTATAAACGTCCTTATCGAATTCGGAAAGTATAGCTTTGTGCACCGATTGAGCTCTTTTGGGGTCGATGGGCTGTGCAATGGGTTGAATCTTTTTTTCTCTACGCACTCGGCTTTCAACTTTGCCAAGGATATCCTCAGGAAGAACCTGTGTGCGTTTAAGTATCACCCATAGGTTAAAGAAAAAGAGTTCAATAACTGATGTAGTGATGATGGTTCCAAATATTATAAATCTCGAGAAGTAATCCTGCCGAGTAAAAAATATTAATGAGGTTACAACGGCAAAGGCAACAAGGTTTGACTTAAGGATATTGCTAGTAACCTTAATGGACGAATACTCAGTAAAAATATACTTGGAGTAAATAAGCGATGTGGTAATCCAAATACCACCAAAAATGGCAAGCCCGTAAAAGTAATTTAGGAAATACCCCTTAAAGTTTGCTCCCTTTAATAGAGTTGAGATATAGAACGAAATAACAATAAAAACAATATCCAGTAATATCAATATAAAAACTCGACGATTCATTATCCGACCTTTGAATTTTAGTACCAAGATAGCTGTATTTTTATTTTTAGTATAGTTAAACAGAAGGTTTTTGATAATTCCATAAATTTCTTGCAGTTTTGCAGAAGATTAAAACCT
>CAZTVB010000088.1:0-4473 GCA_964616315.1 uncultured Rikenellaceae bacterium | reverse complement strand
CTTTCAATTAGGGAGATTTATAAGGAGGGGTATGGCCCATCGAGTAGCCATACAATTGGACCAGTTAGAGCAGCGGAGATGTTTTTTCACAAGCACCCCGATATTAACAACTTTAGGGTATTGCTTTATGGTAGTTTAGCATTAACAGGTAAAGGACACCATACCGATAGCGCAATTCGTAAGAGTTTTTTACCCAAAACTTTAGAAATAGTTTGGAAACCAGAGGAGAATCTTCCATTGCATCCAAATGGATTAATTTTTGAGGCAATCTCTGAGAGCAATGCAGTGATTGACACGTGGGAGGTTTATAGTATTGGAGGTGGCGATTTAACGGATAAAACGGGAATTCTGAATAGCAATCAGGTTTATGAGTTAAACTCAATGACCGAGATTCTGGAGTGGTGTAAACGTGAGGGAAAAGCGCTTTGGGAATTTGTTGAGGATAATGAGGGTAAGGAGATTTGGGATTTTCTCCATGGAATTTGGCACACAATGAAGGATACCGTTAAGCGTGGTATCGATAATGAGGGTGTTTTGCCCGGACCCATTAAGCTTGCCCGTAGGGCATCGTCGCAGTACACTAAAGCGCTGAATAGCCATGGAACAATGAAGAATATTGGTTTACTGTTTGCTTTTGCACTTGCAGTTGCCGAGGAGAATGCATCGGGGGGTAGAATGGTTACTGCTCCTACATGTGGCTCATCGGGTGTTTTGCCCGCCGTGCTATTTTACCTGAATAGCGAAGAGAATCTTACTGAGCCAAAAATACTTAGAGCGCTTGCTACTGCCGGATTAATTGGGAATCTGGTTAAGTATAATGCTTCAATATCGGGAGCAGAGGTGGGCTGTCAGGGCGAGATAGGAACGGCCTGTGCTATGGCTGCTGCAGCAATGGCGCAAATTCTTGGTGGTTCGCCTACCCAAATTGAGTATGCCGCCGAAATGGGCATGGAGCATAACCTTGGCTTAACCTGCGACCCAGTGCTTGGCTATGTTCAAATCCCCTGTATTGAGCGCAATGCAATTGCTGCATCTAAGGCTTACTCTTGCGGTGTTTATGCGTTATCGTCGGATGGTGGACATAAGGTGTCGTTCGACCAGGCTGTGGAAACCATGGCCGAGACTGGCCGGGACATTCAGGTTGCGTACCGCGAAACAGGTATTGGGGGGCTTGCTAAAAACTGGGAGCCATTTCAGTAGTTGTTTAGCCGAGATATCAATTTTTAGACCTTATAAAACCACATTCAACTTCCGTTTTCGACACTTTATAGTGAAAATAAAAGTTAACTTTATCCGTCAAAGGATATTTGGTTATGAAGAAGTATTTGGTTTTAATTATAGTTCTGTTTCTGCTTATTGCAGGATTGGTTACAGGTGTTTACATATGGTTAAGCAGTAGGAATAATAATACATCCGATGCAATTCAGTCAATACCTACCGATGCATCGATGCTTGTTAGGATTGAGGATTACAGCAGGTTTCGGTCATCGCTCAACGGGAGTAAGGTTTGGGCGACTTTTTCGGATGTTGATGCTGTGGGTGATGTAAACGCTGTTTTTGCGTTTATCGATAGCCTTCAGAGCTCCAACTCGCTGGTTAAAAATGTACTTCGGAACAATCCGATATACATATCCTTAAGTGCCGAGGGCGGAGGGAACGCTGCATTTCTTTTTGCGGTGAAGATTCCCGATGGGGTTAGCCCTTCCGATTTTTACTCAATAGCCAAACTTCATGCAATTGGGCTTTGCAAGGAGGAGGAAAAGTACTTTAACGGTTCGTTAATCCTGAGTTTTAAGCAGGGCGGTTCTCAATTCAGTAATATCTCCGTTGTAGCGGAGAGTGGATTGTTACTTGTGAGCAGCTCATCATTGTTGTTGGAAAAATCAATATCGCAACTTGAGGGAAAGGTATCGTTACTTACCAATCCGCAATTTCAGGCAATTAGCAAAACATCAGGCACAAAGGTTGATGCCAATATCTACATCAACATAAAACATTTACCAGCACTGCTCAAGAATAGCGTTAAGGAGAAGTATAGGGGTGGAGTTAATACCCTAGGCGATATTGCGCAATGGATTGAATTGGACATGAACCTATCATCCAGTAATTTTGTGCTATCAGGGTTATCCAACGTGTCCGATTCCACAAATTCCTACCTGCGCATACTTACCAAGCAAAAACCGATTGAAATGGAAATGCAGTCGGTTATTCCTACGGAATTAGGCTTGTTTGTTTGGCTTGGAATAGCAAGTTTGGACGATTACCTTGAGGGTTACAGAGCTTACCTCGACAGGAAAGGCGAAATATTTAAGTACACTCAGAATTTAAGCGGATATCGAAAATTTCTGGGTACTGAGCCTCAGGAATTTTTTAAAGGCTTGATTGATAGCGAAATTGGGGTTGTGTTTTTGCCTACAGATGATAGCAACAAACCTGATGAGTGGTTTATAATTACTCGCACCAAAAGTGCAAGTGCTGCGCAATTACAGCTACAGAGCATTGTTGCAAGTTATAACAGGGAAACCAATACCGAGGTATCTACAAAGCCAACTGTTATAAAAATTGACAAGGATAAATCCGTTGAGATATTCCATTTACCAATTAAAGGTTTGCATAGTTTACTCTTGGGTAGTTTGTTTGCTCCAGTTTCTGATGAGTATTACTGCTTTATCGATAATTGGATTATATGGGGCTCATCCGTTGAGGCATTGGAGCGCTATATTAAGGCAAATATCCGAAACACTGTTCTTGGCAACGATAATGCTTACAAGCAGTTTAGCGGGGAGTTACCCAAGAAATCGAACTACTTTATATACCTGAATCCCGCAAAGTTAGGCAGTGTTGCTCAAGAGTTCTTGGATTCCAAGGTAAAATTAACCACTTCAACAGCCAGCATAAAGGGGTTTAGTTACCAACTTATTGGAGGTAATAATCTTATATTCAACACATTTACTGCAATAGCGGGCGAAGGTGTTCAAAAAACAGCCCAAAAGAGCTTGTGGGAAACCAAGCTGGAAGCTGCGCCTATAATAAAGCCTCAAATTGTGGTAAACCACACCAATAAGGAGAAGGAGATTTTTGTTCAGGATGCTGAGTTTAACATCTATCTTATCAATAATGTGGGCAGGGTTCTATGGAAACACAAGATAGATGGCTCCATTATTGGCGATGTTACCCAGATAGACCTATTTAAAAACCGAAAATTGCAGTACGCGTTTAACACGGCCAGCAAGCTGTATGTTGTTGATAGGAATGGTAAGGATGTATCTGGTTTCCCTGTGCTTTACAGCTCGCCAGCAACCAACCCAGTTTCGGTAATAGATTACGATGGGAGTCGCGATTATAGGTTCTTCCAGGCCTGTTCCGACCGTAAAATATACGTTTACGATACTAACGGGAAAGCCCTAAAGGGCTGGAAATTCGGAAAAACAGAGTCCACGGTTACCGATAGAGTTGGCTTTGCAAGAGTAAGTGGGTTCGATTACCTAATTGTTTTTGATGCTAATCGTCCATACCTGTTAAACAGAAAGGGTGAGGAGCGTGTTAAGTTAAAGCAATACTTTACCAAAGCACAGTTTAGCACTTTTGCGCTTGGTTCCGACAAAAAAGGGAAATCTTTTATAGTTACAACCGATAGTATAGGGCTAGTCCGTAATATTTACCTCGATGGCGAGGTGGAGGATATCGCCCTAGAGTCGTTTACTCGCTGGCACGCATTTACCTATCAGGACATTAATGGCGATGGTGCAAAGGATTACATTTACCTCGACAATAAAACGCTTTATGCTTTCGGCAGTAGTAAAGAGCCGCTATTTCAGCTAAAAATAAAGGATGAGCTGAAACCCGAAATCCTATACTTCGATTTTGGCAGCGATAATAAAATTGGCGTTGTATCCGAAAAATCTGGTAAAATATACCTAGTAAATAGTAAAGGCAAGGTTGACGATGGTTTTCCGTATAACGGTTCCACGTCGTTTTCAATTACCCGACTAACTAAGTCCAACAATATGAGCATAATTGTTGGCTCCAAACAGGGTACGCTTATTAACTACGGATTAGGTAAATAATTTTTTTGTTGTTAGCATTCTAAACAAAATAGTTTTAATACGGTTTCTCTATGCTAGTAATTGTATAACTTTATCATCAAATTTGAATTTGCTATGGTTACTCGGTACTTTGCAATTGCAACGCTTTCAATATTAACTGTTTTTGCTGGTTGTACCAGCAAAACGGAAATATCTAGTAAGCCTACTGTTGTGGTTAGTATTCTGCCGCTAAAATACTTTGTGGAGAAAATTGCCGATTCAACACTTCAGGTTAAGGTGCTTGTTCCTCCGGGCAGCAGCCCCGAGATGTACGAGCCTACCCCAAACCAGCTGGTGGAGTTTAGCCAATCGGACATATACTTCTCCATTGGTCTGCTCGATTTTGAGAAGGGCTTGGAGCCCAAGCTTAAGGATGGCTACAAAACAA
>CAZTVB010000087.1:0-8604 GCA_964616315.1 uncultured Rikenellaceae bacterium | reverse complement strand
TGCCAAAACAGGAAAAATTCAAATGATAAAATTCATAAAACGACATATTAACTCTATTCTTTGGGCAATCATTATATTAATACTGTGTGGTGCACCATCTTCCGAATTCCCCAGAGTAAGTTTTTTAAACATTCCACACTTGGATAAAGTGGTTCACTTTGGATTATACTTTGTTTTTACATTGCTCCTTGTTTCTGAAAATAATACCTTAAGACTAAGCGGAGGAATAACAAACAAATCAATGCTGATAGGTTTTACCCTGGCTGTAGTTTATGGTGGATTAATAGAGATAATGCAAATGCTTGTGTTTACAAGCAGAGGAGCCGAATTTTTTGATTTTCTGGCAAATTTTGTTGGTACAATAACTGCTATTTTGTGTTATAAACTTTTAAACAAATTAAGTAGAAGACTTATATAATTATTGTATGTCCAGTCAAAACGCATCAATAAAATCTATACTATTTGCATTTTTAGCAAATCTTGGAATAGCAATAACCAAAACTATTGCGGCAGTTGTAACGGGTTCTGGAGCAATGCTAGCAGAATCCATACACTCCTTTGCCGATTGCGGTAATCAAACCTTACTATTTTTGGGATTAAGAGCAGCCAAGAAAAAACCAAATGCCGAGCATCCACTTGGTTATGGGATGGAAATATTCTTTTGGTCGTTTATAGTAGCCCTAATACTATTTAGTATGGGGGGATTATTCTCCATTTACGAGGGTATTCACAAACTTAATTCGCACGAGGGGCTTAATAATCCAATGATTGCTATTATTGTTTTGGCTGTAAGTATGGTATTAGAGGGTGCGTCGCTATATGGCTGTATTACCCAAATAAACAAACTCAAAGATAATGAGTCGCTTTGGTCGTGGCTAAAGTACAGTCGCCAAAGTGAACTTGTTGTTGTGTTTGGCGAAGATGTTGCGGCTTTATTTGGTTTAAGTTTTGCGCTATTTTCGGTTATTTTGTCGATAATTACCGGAAATCCAATTTTCGACGCCATAGGAAGTATCGGCATTGGTGTACTACTTATTATAGTATCGATATTCATTGCTGTAAAAGTAAAAGGCTTACTTATAGGACAAAGTGCCGATGAAAAAACATGTAATAAAATTGAGGCATTTTTGGAATCGAGGCCTGAAATTGATAAGGTGATAAATCTGATTACACTGCAACTAGGTTCAGAGCTTATGGTTGCAGTGAAAGCAAAGATGGTGAATGTTGATACAACAGACCAATTGGTTGAGAATATCAATAAATGCGAGAAGGATTTAAAAAAGGAGATACCTGCCGTTAAATGGATTTTCTTTGAGCCAGATGTTAAGTAGGAATTGCTGGTCATCAATAAGTTTTTAGAAAAAAACTTTTCCCTTTCTACTTTTTCCTTACCTTTGCAGTTCGAATGTGGAAAGATTTGACTGATTGCAACCACAATAAATAAATGCTAAAACAGGATTATTATTCTAGCAATCGCCCAAACCTTCCCGTCGCAATTTTGTTAATCTATCAAAATAATACATAAGATGGGATATTTATTTACATCCGAAAGTGTATCGGAAGGGCATCCAGATAAAGTTGCCGATCAAATTTCCGATGCTCTACTTGACGAATTTCTTCGTCAGGACCCCGATTCAAAAGTTGCATGCGAAACCCTTGTTACTACTGGATTAGCAGTACTTAGCGGTGAAGTTAAAACTAAAGGATATGTTGATGTTCAGGAAGTAGCCCGTAGGGTTATCAAACGAATTGGCTATACTAAACAGGAATATCGTTTCGACTCTGAGTCTTGTGGGGTGATTTCATCAATACATGAGCAATCGCCCGATATTAACCGTGGAGTAGTTCGCGAAACGGAGGAAAATCAAGGTGCCGGTGACCAAGGTATGATGTTTGGCTATGCTAGTCGCGAAACCGACGACTATATGCCGCTTTCACTTGTGCTATCGCACGTATTGTTGATGGAGCTTGCAAAGATTCGTCGCGAGGGTAAGGAGATGACCTATCTTCGCCCTGATGCTAAATCGCAGGTAACATTGGAGTACGATGATAACAACCAACCAGTACGCATTCATACAATCGTAGTTTCTACTCAGCACGATGAGTTTGATACAGACGATAACCGAATGCTCGAAAAGATACGTATGGATGTTAAAAACATCTTGATTCCAAGAGCAAAAGCAAAATTCCCAGAGCGTGTTCAGAAGCTTTTCAAGGATGATTTTATCCTACACGTTAACCCAACCGGAAAGTTTGTAATTGGTGGACCACACGGCGACACAGGACTAACAGGACGTAAAATTATTGTTGATACCTACGGTGGTAAAGGTGCTCACGGTGGTGGTGCTTTCTCTGGTAAAGACTCATCTAAGGTTGACCGCTCTGCGGCTTATGCAGCACGTCATATTGCAAAGAATATGGTTGCAGCCGGTATTGCCGACGAGGTTCTAATTCAAGTAGCCTACGCAATTGGTGTTGCACAACCAGTTGGTCTTTATGTGAATACTTATGGTACGTCCAAAGTAAAACTTACTGATGGTGAAATTGCACAGAAAGTTCAGAAGGTTTTCGATATGCGCCCAGCGGCAATTGTGAAGCGCTTTGGATTGAAAAATCCAATTTTCGAGGAAACCGCAGCATATGGCCATTTTGGTCGCGATTACTACAAGCGCGAGGTAGAGTTCGTTGTGAATGGAAATGGCAACGGAGCAAAAACCGAAAAGCGCATGGTTGAGTTCTTCACCTGGGAGAAACTAGACTATGTCGATACATTGAAGAGAGAGTTTGGATTGTAATAGTCAATTTGAAAAATATGAGCCCGGCTGGATTTCAGTCGGGTTTTTTTATGGGGTATAAAAGAAAGATAAAACCACAAAGGGCTCAAAGGACATCACAAAGGGCTCAAAGGACATCACAAAGGGCTCAAAGGACATCACAAAGGACACAAAGGACATCACAAAGGACACAAAGGTATTCATCATCAAAATTACTTTGTAGTTAAAATTATTTCATCAGACTAGTGGTATATCAACATTAAGTTGTCATTTATTAAACACAATAAATTGACAGCATGATGTTATTATTTATCTTTACTTCCCAAATAAGGCCTAGTTGGAGTTATTGGATAAAAATATTGTGGATGCATTGCGCCAAGGCGATGAGCAGGTTTTTGAGACCATTTTCAAAACCTACTACGAGCGTCTTTGCAATTATGCCAACACAATACTGAACGATATGGACGAGGCCGAGGAAATGGTTCAGAGCGCATTTCTGACTGTTTGGGAAAAGCACGACACGCTAGAGATTCACACATCAGTTAAATCGTACCTATACCGGGCTGTTCATAACAGCTGCTTGAACAGGGTTAAGCACTATAAAGTGCGAAAAACATACGGCGATGCTGTTAAAAGCCAATCGGAACCATTGCATGATGATGCCTCACAGGATTTGGTTGGAAGTGAGTTGGACGGAATTGTTGCAAACGCCATTGATTCGCTGCCCGACCAGTGTAAGTTGGTTTTTAAGTTAAGCCGATTCGAGAATTTAACTTACGCCGAAATTGCCGAACAATTGGGAATCTCCGTGAAAACGGTGGAAAACCATATGGTAAAAGCGCTTAAAGTGCTACGGGAAAAATTGAAGGACTATTTGCCCGTTTTGATTTGGTTACTATTTATGAAAAACTAGAATATTGGTGGAGGATAACAAACATATCGACCTAATAATTGCCCGGTTCATTGCTGGTGAAGCAACTGAGCAGGAAATTACTTTGCTTAACCAATGGCTTAGCGAGTCGGAGGTTAACCGCAAGTATTTTGGCGATATCCAGTTTGTTAACCAAAAAGCGGTTGCATCGCACACAGTTAATAAGGTTGATGTTGATAAGGCATGGAGCAGGGTTCATCAGCAGATGAAAAAGAAAACGGTTCAACCAGAGCCAACAGCGAAAATGGTTACTTTCCAGATACCTGTTTGGCTTAGAGTTGCTGCAGTGCTGGTTATTGTTTCAGGAATATCGTTTGGTCTTTACAGGTATTACTCCTCTGCCCTACTCTACCCCACCGAGATGGTTGCTGCTGCAAGTAAGGACAGCGTAATTACCAAGAGTTTGGTGGATAGTTCAACTGTTGCGCTGAATAAGAACAGTAAAATTACCTATGCAAAGAACTACGGTAAAAAAGAGCGCAGGCTGAAACTTGAAGGCGAGGCTTACTTCGATGTTAAGCATATTGATGATAAGCCATTTATTGTTGAGGCCGAGGGAACATTAATTGAGGATATTGGAACGTCGTTCAATATTAAAGCGGTTGAAACCGATACCATTGTTGAGGTGTTTGTAAAATCTGGCGAGGTGGTATTCTTTACAAAGGATAATAAGGGAATTAGCCTCTCTGCTGGTGAAATGGGAATTTACAATAAGAATACTCGAACATTTACAAGGATTGCATCGCCCGATGTAAACGCCACATCATACGTAAGCAAAGTATTCATTTTCCAAAGCGTTCGGCTTGCCGATGTGGTTCAACAGCTAAATATGGTATACAATACTAATATTCGTTTTGGCAATGAGCAATTAAAGGATTGCACCATATCGGTAAAGTTCGAGAATGAGGACATCGATTTAATTCTATCAATTATTGCCGAAACACTCGAACTAACAATTACCAAGGACACAGAGGGATATTTAATTAACGGAGATGCCTGTAAAAAGGAGTAAGCAGAATGAAGAAGATACTTTTACTATTCCTGATATCAACCCTAACTATCAACCTAAAATCGCAGAATAGCTCTGTTCCTCCGCTTGAGCGTGAGGTAACATTATCTATATCAAACGAGTCGGTGCCTTTTGTGCTGAATGCAATTTCGCAGCAAACAGCTGTAGTTTTTTCCTACAGCCCCAATGTGATTAGCACAACCAATAATATTAGTATTGATGTAAAGGCAAAATCCGTAAGGCATGCGCTTAATACCATTTTTACTGGTACAGTAAAGTATAAGGTGAAGGGTAAGTACATTATTCTTCAAAAGAACGAGGCGCTTGCTAAAGAGGAGGTTGTTGTTGAAGGATATTTATACGATTCACAAACTGGCGATAAACTAACCAACGCCACGGTTTACAACAAGGAGCAAAAGGTATCGACCATAACCGATGAGTATGGCTACTTTAAGCTCGAAGTTCCTACCGATGCTGCTAATCCTGAGTTAAAAGTCAGTAAAGAGGGTTATTCCGACACCCTGTTAGCGCCAATTTCAGGCAACCTGAATTACGTTAACGTTGAATTATCAACAAAGCAAAAGATTGAGGAAACCCCATTACTTATTGAGCCAACCTTAGAAAAGGAGAAGCATCGAATCAAAATGCCGGAATGGTTAATCCCTAATAGGCTATTAATCAACACAAAAAACATTTCCGATACGCTATTCAGTAAATTTCAGTTTTCGCTTATTCCGTTTGTGAGTACCAACAAGCTGTTATCGGGTAAAACCGTGAACGATTATTCCTTAAATATGACAATTGGCTATGTGCAGGGTGTGCGCAAAGTTGAGTTGGGTGGCATTGCTAACATTGTTAGGGAAGATGCTGGATATTGTCAGTTGGCTGGCGTTGCTAACGTTGTGGGAGGATTAGCCTATGGATTCCAGGGTGCAGGAACGTTCAATGCCGCTAGGGAGATGAGTGGTATACAGGCTGCCGGAGTAATTAACTTTGTTCTTAACGACGCCAATTATATTCAGCTGGGAGGAACAGGAAACTTTGTGGGCGGGAAATTTACAGGTGTGCAAGTTGCTGGTATTTTCAACATTGATAGCGAAATAAGCGGTGTTCAAGTGGCTGGAGTTACCAATCTTACTGGCGAAGCCGAAGGGGTTCAGGTGGCTGGTGTGCTAAATCACGCAAAGAAAATTGTTGGAACGCAAGTATCTGGTGTTATCAATAATACCGACAGTTTGGATGGTGTACAGGTTACAAGTGTGTTTAACCGTGCAGCATACTTTAAGGGTTACCAAATTGCAGTAATAAACTATGCCGACTCGTGCGATGGTATTCCGTTTGGATTATTCAATTTTGTGCGGAAGGGGTACCATAAAATTGAGCTATCAGCCGATGAGGTTTTCTACTCAAACTTAGCATTCCGAAGTGGTGTAAAGAAATTCCATTCAATAGTATCGGTTGGACTTCGACCCGAAAATTTGGATAACCCTGTGTGGATGTTTGGATACGGTTTGGGAACAACCCTCGGAAAATCGGATAAATACTTATTCGACATAGATTTAACGGCACATCAAGTAATGAAGGGCAGTTACTTTGTATCGAGGAACTCGCTCTATAAATTTACACTTGGTTTAGACAGAAAAATATCACCCAAAACCTCAATTACCTTTGGATTAACCTACAATATCTACGTAACAGATACTAATTCGAAGTATTATAGCGATACTTTTTCGTCGCTAGTCCCCTACTCCTTTACAAGCAGCACAAGCAGTAATGGAACAAATGTAAAGACTTGGGTCGGCGGAAAGATTGGGATAAGGTTCTTGTAGATGATAGTTGTTGGTTGATAGATTTTAATTCCCTCAGCTTACGCAGATTTGTAATCTGTGCGCATAAGTCAGCCTTACACTTCAAAAATCATCATTCGTTAATCAACATTCAAAATTCTTAAAAAATCTCACTTTAATAATAGGGGTAAACTTGAAAGAGGTTGTCATAGGTTAGAATTATAATTAAAAAACCGATGAAAACAACTGTCAAACTTATTGCGAAACTCTTTATTTATCTGGTGCTTTACGCGTTTAGTTTATTATCATTTAAAATTGCTAGTTCCCAAAATTTAACCCAAGTTATTAAGGGTAATGTTGTAGATGTTGAAACACAAACCACACTTCCGGGTGCAACGGTGGTGATTCTGGGTACCAATCCAACATTAGGAACATCAACCAACATGGACGGTAATTACCGAATAGAAAATGCTCCGCTTGGCCGTTACAGCATTCAGATTGCATTTGTAGGTTACGAGCAAGTTGTAATTCCTGAAGTGCTTATTACATCGATCAAGGAGGTGGTGCTTAATGTAGGGCTTAAGCAGAGCATTAACCATATTCAGGAAGTTGTTGTAAAAGCGCATACTCGCAAGGATAAGCCTATGAACCCTATGGCAACCATCAGTGCAAAATCCTTTACAGTTGAGGAAACTCGTCGATATGCTGGTGGTTTGGACGACCCTGCTCGTATGGTATCGGCATTTGCAGGTGTTACTGTTGGTAACATTCAGGATAATGCCATTATTATTCGGGGTAACTCGCCCAAGGGTGTTTCGTGGCGATTGGAGGGTGTGGAGATTCCAAACCCAAACCACTTTGCAGGTGGAAACGTTGCTGGTGGTGGTGTGGTCACTGTTTTTAGTAGTCAACTACTGGCCAACTCCGATTTTTTTACTGGTGCTTTTCCTGCAGAGTACGGTAATGCGCTTGCAGGTGTGTTCGATATGAAGTTGCGTAGCGGTAATAACGAAAAGCGTGAGAGTACATTTCAGGCGGGACTAATGGGAATTGACTTTGCCTCTGAAGGACCTTTTGTTAAAGGAGGAAAATCGAGCTACCTATTCAATTACCGATACTCTACACTTGATTTAATTAGCAAAATGGGACTTATTCCCTCCGAGCAAATTCCGCGTTATCAGGATTTATCTTTTAAGTTGAATTTTCCAACTAACAAGGCAGGAACATTCTCGATTTGGGGGGTTGGGGCAATTGATAACAACACCGAGCCCGAGGATAAGGATTCTGTAAACTGGGAAACCGACTGGGATAGAACATCGTACGATTGGAACTTAAGTATGGGCGCTGCAGGTGTAACGCATAAGGTTTTGCTAGGAAAGCAATCGTACCTGAATACTTCAATTGCGGCATCGGGAACAGTTAATACTATGTACGGAGAGCGATACGATGATATGCTTGTTCTTCGTCCCAACTGGGATTTTACCGATAAATCGGGCAGGGTAGGGGTTAATACTTTTCTGAACCATAAATTCAGCGCAAAACACACTATTCGTACAGGCGTAAACTACAGTAAAGTTCTGTATAATATCGATTTGAGTAGTACCATAAACGATAAACCCGAAACGTTTCAGAATTTTGTAAAGCAGAAGGGAAGCAGCAACTATGCTGAATTCTACATACAGTCGAAGTATAGTTTAACTCAGAATTTAACTGCAAACACAGGGGTGAACTTCAACTACTTTGCATTGAACGGGAATTACTCCATTGACCCACGCTTTAGTTTAAAATGGGATTTTACCCAAAACCAATCAATTTCGTTTGGGTACGGAAAACATAGTCAATTGGAAGAACTAAAAATCTACCTTATAAAGAAAGAAATAGGGGGAGAAGACCACTATCCAAACAAAAATCTAGAATTATCTAAAGCACATCACTTTATACTTGCTTACGATTGGTTAATCAACAGCAACTTAAGGTTGAAGGTGGAGCCATACTTCCAGTACTTATATGATGTCCCCGGAATTGCCGATAGTTCTTACTCCTTAATCAACTTTAAGCAGGACTGGTCGTTTATGAATGCCTTGGAGAACAACAGCGTTGGCA
>CAZTVB010000086.1:0-8692 GCA_964616315.1 uncultured Rikenellaceae bacterium | reverse complement strand
GATATAAAGGGTTTTACAAGGTAATCACTAGCCCCAGAAGCCATTACTCTACGTATGCTCTCAACATCGGAGCGGGCCGTTAAAACTAGTATAGGGCAATTGGGCTCGTGCAGTTCTTCCAGAAATTTAAATCCGTCCATTACTGGCATCATTAAATCAAGTATAATTAGGTCTGGCGTTTGCTTCTCTAAAAAGTCGAGTGCTTCTTGACCATCATTCGAAACGAAGAATTCGTAATCTTTTTCCTCAAGGATTGTTTGAACAAGGATTTGTATAACCTCTGAGTCCTCAACTATAAGTATCTTTTTCCTTTCCATAAATCAGTATTATGCGTTCAAAAATAATAGGTAAGTAGAGTTTTGTAAAAGAGTATTTCCACGCATTTTTATCTACACGTTAATTATTTTGTTTTTAACTGCCCACATTGCCAACGAAACAGCACTGGTTGTTTCCGTTTTATCGAATAGTTTTGTTCTATAGCCCTCAATGGTTCTTTCGCTTAGGAACAGTTTGGCTGCAATTTGAGAATTGGTTAATCCCTGACATACCAATGCAAGGATTTCTATTTCTCGGTTAGTGAGTTTTACAGGTAAGGTGTTTTTACTTATTTTGGTTGAACCTAATTGATTGCTTATTGGAATACAGTTCGATACTATCTTTTTATCACCATTAAAATCAACTCCAGAGCCGCTTAGGATTAAATCATTAATGCCATTATCTTTTGCTATGGCTTTAAATTCAACCTCAAAATCTTTGATTGCTCCAATCTGACATTTTGTAATGCTATCTACGATATTGGTTATATCATCCTTATGAATAAAGTTTATTAGGTTGTTTCCAATAAGCTCGTCCTTTGCATAGCCAAGCATATCGGCAAAACGCTTATTTGTGTACTCAATTAGTTGTCCGTTAAGTATAAGAGCCCCATTTAAAGAGGTGTTAATTAATGCATGGAATTTTTCATCGTTTAACTCAATAACTTTTTTTCTGCTCTCAATTCTATTTTTAATCACCTTTAGGAAACTCTTAACATCGAATGGCTTGGGGATATAATCATCTACTCCGAGTTGAAGCCCCGTAAGAATATCCTCTTTGGATGATTTTTCGGAAATAAAAATAAACGGAATTACCGAAGTAGTACTAATCTGCTTTAGCATATTAAAAACTTCGTATCCGTTTATGCCAGGCATTACAATGTCGCACACAATGGCATCGGGCCTATGTTCAATGGCCTTCTGAATCCCCTGAGAGCCATTTTCGGCAAGGATTGCTTCAAATCCCTCGTTGTTTAGAAGTTCCGAGATGGTATTTCGTAAATCAAAATCGTCATCAATTAAAAGAATACAATGTTTCTTTCCCATACATAAAACTTACTAAAGAATTAAAATCCCTAATTATTTATAAATATGTTGAAATATGAATATGTCCAAGTTAAGAAAAAATTTTAATTTATTGTTGAGTTAAGAGAATATTGGGGTGCGTGATTAGTGTTTTTGAATTTTATATTGAACAAGCAGAGCATCGATTAATAAAACTAATGAAACAAGGTAAGAAATTTGCAGAACCTATCTCCAATTTCAACAAAGGTGATTAAAATCAATTGCATGTTATATCAAAAAAAAATTACATTTGGATAAACAAACTAGAGTATGGGAAAGACTAGAAATACTAAACTCAATAAGATTAGCGAACAGAAAACCTGGGAGCAAAAATTAGTTTTGAGCGATAGAATCTTCAATCATGCTATAGATATGCTTTGCATTGCTGGTTTCGATGGATACTTTAAAACGTTGAATCCATCGTGGACTAGAACATTGGGATGGAGCACCGAGGAGTTATTATCAAAACCTTGGATTGATTTTGTGCACCCAGATGACAGGGATGCCACCCAGAGAGTTAAGTCGGTTCTAGTTGATGGAGAGGAAATATATCAATTTGAGAACCGATACCTATGCAAGGACGGCTCATATAAATGGATTTCGTGGAATTCATACCCCTATTCCAACGAAAATATTATGTTTGGAGTGGCAAGGGATGTTACATATAAAAAAATTGCCGAAGAAAAAATTCTTAACAGTGAGCTAAAGTTAAAGGAGCAGGTTGAGGAGTTTGTTGCTCTCAACGAAGAGTTAACCCAAGCTAACGAGGAGTTAAGGCGTTTAACTGAAGACCTTTCCGAGAGTAACAAGCGAAACACTGCCCTATTGGCGGCCAACCCCGATTTGATGCTTGTATATAGTAGAGATGGTGTCTTTTTAGATTTTCATACACAGAATAATCAAACCCTAATATTAAATCCTCAAGAATTTTTAAATAAAAAGGCTACGGAGATTCTACCAAAATTTCTGGCAGATTTAAACCAAACCGTTATAGACAAGCTGTTTGAAACAGATGAAACTCAATCCTATTCATATTCCCTTGAGATGGCGGAGGAAATGCATCATTTTGATGCTCGTATGGTTAGATATGGAAAAGATAAAGCACTGGCAATAGTCAGAGATATTACTGAAAAAAGAAAATCAGAGGAACAGATTAGGCAACTCGCTAGTATGGTCGACCTAGCTCCTAGTGCAATAATTATTCACGATTTTAATGGTAATCCAATATATACTAATCAGAGAAACCTCGATTTACATGGTTACAGCAAAGATGAATGGATGTCGCTTACATTAAGCCAGATTGATTTGCCAAAAAGTACAGATTCATTTAGAGAACGAATTGACCTAATCAAGGAAAATGGGGAGGCATATTTTGAGGTTGAACATTATAGAAAAGATGGCTCAATACTACCAATGGAATTATATGTAAAAATTGTTAATTGGGATGGGAAGTCTGTCTTATTGAGCATTGGTACTGATATTTCAGAGCGTAAACAATACGAAAGCAAACTTATAGAGAGTGAGAGACGCTTTAGGGAGCTCTATGAGTCTACTCCTGCAATGCTTCATTCAATAAATGAGAAAGGTGAACTTTTAAGTGTTAGTAATACTTGGCTAAGCAAATTGGGATATTCTAGAGAAGAGGTTCTTGGCAGAAAATCCATAGAATTCTTGACTCCCGAATCAAAAAAAATAGCGGTTGAATATAATTTGCCAACATTTTTTCAAAATGGTATAATGATGAATACTCCATACCAAATGTTAGCAAAGGATGGAAAGGTAATTGATGTTTTGATGTCAGCCATTGCCGAAAAGGATTCAAAAAATACATTCATTCGTTCTATGGCTGTTATAGAAGATGTAACTGAACGAAAGAAAGCGGAAAAGGCATTGATGGAGAGTGAAGAACGATTCCGCAACATGTTCGAGATTCATAATGCGGTTATGCTTTTAATTGAGCCAGATTCGGGAAGAATTTTCCAAGCAAATAGAGCTGCTGTAGAGTTTTATGGCTACGCAAAGGAGGAGCTCTGCAGCATGTCAATACAGGATATTAATCAAATCTCCGCTGAAGAAGTTGAAAGCCTAAGACAATTAGCTTTAAAGCAGAATAAAAACTACTTTGTGTTCCCGCATAAATTTGCAAATGGAGAAGTAAGAACAGTAGAAGTACATTCGTCACCAATTACTGCCGATGGAAAGAATTACTTATTCTCAATAATACACGACATAACTGAGCGCAATATATTTGAAACCAAACTAAAGGAGAGAGATGCTCAACTCTCATTAGCATTAGAGGTAGCAAAAATTGGTTACTGGAAAATTAATCTTGGAAATAACTCTGTCGAGTGGTTTGCTGGGCACGAAAAACTATTCGGAATCCCAATTGAAGAATTTAAAGGAACTCTAAATGCCGTTCAGGAAATGGTGCATCCCGATGACCGAGCACATGGAGTTTATAATCTGAGTAGAGCATTAAATGAGAATGTTCCTTTTGACAACACATACAGAGTTATTCATCCAAATGGCAAAGTAAAATGGTTGCATTCCTATGGGAATATTTTTAGGGATAAGGATGGTAATCCCCAATTTATATTTGGAATATCTCAGGATATCACAAAAATTAAAGAGGAGGAAATCGCAATCAGAGAAAGTGAGGAAAAGTATAGGCTACTTTTTGAGTCCAACAAGGATGGGATTGCAATTTTCGAAACGGATGTTAACAACTTTCCCGTACGTTTTACCGATGCTAATTCTGCTATGGCCTTAATGCTTGGATACTCAATAGATGAATTTCTAAAGTTAAATCCTAATGAATTTGAGCATGAACTTAGCCATGGTGATTTAGAGCGAAGAATATCCGAAATGCTTACTAATGGATATTCGGAGTTTGAAACTAAACTAATGAATAAGTTCGGACACCTAATAGATGCTTTTATAAAATCGGTACTTATATATTATAGTGGTAAAACATTGGTGTATAACATTGTAAGAGATATATCTGAGAAGAAGAGGGCGGAAAATGATATTAGAAAAACACTACAACTACTAAACGAAACCCAGAGTTTAGCGCACTTAGGAAGTTGGGAGTTCGACCTAGAGTCAAATAAACTAATATGGTCTGATGAGGCCTTCCGAATTTTCGGTTTTAATCCCAATGAATTAGAATCCTCCTACGACCTGTTCATGGAAAGAGTTCATCCTGAAGATAAAGAAAGAGTGAATTCAACCTATCTCGATTCTATTAAAAATAACCAATCTGAATATGAAATTGAGCATAGGATTGTTCGGCATGATACTGGCGAAATAGCATATGTCCTCGAAAAATGCTATCACGAGCGAAACAAATCAGGCAAAATTGTCCGCTCAATAGGTATGGTTCATGATATAACCGAAAGAAAAAATGCAGAAAAGGAAATGATTCATTTCCGAAATTTAATGCAATACATTATTGAGCATAATAGAAGCGCAGTTGCTGTTCATGATAAAGACTACAAGTATGTGTACGTAAGTCAACGTTACCTAGAGGAGTACAACTTAGTTGGGAAGAATGTTATCGGATTACATCATTATGATGTAATTCCAGATATACCCGAAAAATGGAGAGAAGTTCATAAAAAAGCATTAATGGGAATAGTCTCAAGTGCCGATGAGGATATCTATTATAAAAGCGATGGCTCTGTAGAGTGGACTCAATGGGAGTGCAGACCTTGGTATAATGCAGAAAATGAAGTTGGCGGTTTTATTATTTACACTGAAAAAATTACTGAACGCAAAAAAAATGAAAAAGCAATAAAGGAAAGTGAAGAGCGAATAAAAAGTATATTGAGAGTTGCCCCTGTTGGTATAGCCATTGTTAAATCAAGGAAAATAATCGAAATAAATGAGGCCATATCTGAGATTACTGGTTATTCAAAAAACGAGTTGGTAGGGAAAAATGCAAGACTAGTGTATGTTTCAGATGAGGATTTTGAAATAGTCGGCAAAAAAATATATTCTGAAATTGAAGAAAAAGGATTGGGGTCTTTGGAAACGGTCTGGATAAATAAGAATGGGAATACCATTGATGTGCTATTAACGGGAACTCTAATTGTACCCAATAGTGTTGATGAGGGTATAATTTTTATTGTACAGGATATTTCAGAGCGAAAATTAAATGCAAGACTTGTGCAATCTCGGCTTAATTTATTAGAGATATCTGGTAATTGTAACCTTCAGCAACTGTTAAGACAAACATTGACTGAGGCCGAAAATTTAACCAACAGCCAAATTGGGTTCTACCATTTTATTGATGAAAACAAGGGTGAAGTAAAACTTAATGAGTGGTCGTTGAGAACCCAGATGGAGTTCTGCAAGGTAAAAGAGGGTTTCAGCATGCATTACCCTATTGATGCTGCTGGAATATGGGTTGATTGTATTAAGACACGGAAAGCGGAAGTTTACAACGACTATTGTAGCGTTTCAAATAAGAAAGGATTACCAAAAGGGCACGCTAAAATTACAAGGTTTTTATCTGTTCCTGTTATAAGAAATAACATGGTTGTAGCGATTTTAGGCATTGGAAATAAACCGACAGATTACAATACAACAGATATTAAAATTATAACCCAACTTGCAGACTTGGCGTGGGAAATCGCTGAGAAGAAAATTGCTGATGAAGCGTTAAAGAATAGCGAATCACAGTTTCGTCTTCTTTTCAACAACATGACTCAAGGTTTTGCCCTGCACGAGGTTCTTCAAAATGAAAAAGGAGAGGTGATAGACTATAAGTACCTGGATGTTAATCCTGCATTTGAATCTCTAACAGGGTTGAAGCGTGATTACGTTCTTGGAAAAACCGTTCTGGAAATATTACCTGATACCGAAAAATTTTGGATTGATATTTATGGAAAAGTAGCCCTAAAAGGTGAAGAAGTTAAGTTTGAAAACTACTCTCGAGAAATTGGTAAGTACTTTGAGGTTAATGCATTTAGCCCAAAGAGAGGGCAGTTTGCAGTAATCTTTACCGATGTTACTCAACGAAGACAAGCCGATGAAAAAATAAAATTGTTATCGAAAGGTCTTGAACAGAGTCCTGCAATTGTAGTTATTACTGATTCTAAAGGGAATATCGAGTATGTCAACCCGACTTTTTCGAGGATAACAGGATACTCCTTGCAAGAAGTAATTGGGAAGAATCCAAGAATTTTAAAATCAGGAAATCAGGATGTGGAATTTTACAAAAATTTATGGGAAACCATTCTTAGGGGAGAAGATTGGAGTGGGGAGATGCTCAATAAAAAAAAGAATGGAGTTTATTACTGGGAATCGGCCTTAATATCACCCATTAAGGATGAAGATGGCCAAATTCTCCACTTTATTGCAATCAAAGAAGATATTACGGATAGAAAGAAGGCGGAAAAAGCTTTAATGCAGAGCGAGACAATGCTTAAAGAAAAGAATGAAGAGTTAACCATTGCATGGCATAAAGCAGAAGAAAGTGATAGGTTGAAGACTGCATTCCTAGCCAATATGAGTCATGAGATTCGAACGCCAATGAATGCGATTATTGGATTTTCAGAAGTATTGCTGCGTCCTAATTTAAGTCAAGAAAAGTACGCATATTTTGGAGGTATAATTAATGATGCATGCATGCAACTACTCTCTGTTGTTAATGATGTAATTGATATTGCAAAGATTGAAACCAATCAGATAAGCCTGTTTGAAGATAATATCAATATAAATGAAACCTTTAGAAGGGTTGCAAGTATTTTTAGCCGAAGTGCAGAAAAGAAAAAGAATACTATTCTGTTTGATTTGGCTTTACCCGATGAATTTGCATTTATTAGAACAGACGAAACTAAGTTTTCACAGATTATCAATAACCTTGTAAGTAATGCAATAAAATTTACCGAGAATGGTGAAATTACATTGGGGTACAAAATTGTAAGTAATAAAATTGATTGTTTTGTTAGAGATACTGGAATTGGAATAAGTAAAGAGAATCACCAAATAATATTCGAGAGGTTTAGGCAAGTGGAAACGTCCGATTCCAGAAAGTATGGTGGCACTGGTCTGGGATTATCTATATCAAAAGCTTTTGTTGAATTGATGGGTGGCGAGATATGGGTGGTGTCAGAGCTGGGTAATGGTTCTGAGTTTCATTTTTCCTTACCATTGAAGACCATACAGAGTATGTCCGTTAAGAAAAATCAACCTAAAACAGAGGCTTATGATTTTAGTGGAAGAACTATACTGATTGCTGAAGATGAGCCTGCAAACTTTACCCTTCTAGAGAGTTGGTTTGAGGAGGAAAGTGTTAATATTCTGCATGTAAAAGATGGAGCTGAGGCAGTTAGACTTATAAAATCGAATAAGGACATCGATTTGGTTTTAATGGATATTAAAATGCCAGTAATGGATGGAATTGAAGCAACTCAACAAATCCGTAAGTTCAATACAAATATCCCTATTGTAGCTCTTACAGCATATGCTCTGGCTGGTGACAAGGATAGGTGTATTGCTGCTGGATGTAATAGTTATTTGCCAAAACCACTGAAGAGAAACGATTTAATGAGTTTAATGTGGAGGTTAATGGGTGCGCTTCCCAAACAGAATTAACTGTAACTGATAATTGTTTGAAAAGTAAAGTTATCTCCTTCGTTGAGATAACTTTACTTTTAAGTCTTGATAGTATTTCCTTGGTAATAATGATATGCTTCTATTTATCAAAAACCTTTTCGAGTTTCTTTATTCTTGATAATTGCAAGGGAGAGGGTGGGATAATCTCAATTTTCAAATCAGGATATGTAGTATTTAACTCCTCAATAAATACTGCGAAGTTAGAGATAACTTCCGTGTAGCTGAAGTTGTCTTTAATGAGATTAAATTTAATCTGCAATTTATCTATCGTTTCCATCCGAGTTACAAAAGAATAGACTAGATTGTTTTCTTCAATTTGATGACAAAGCACTATGGCGTGTTCTGCGTTCAACACGTAGATAATTTGGTTTATTAGCAATGAGTTTTCCTTGATAGTCTTTACGATATATGAGAAAATCTTCTGAATAGTGCTTGATGAGTATTCTATTCTAGTTGGGCTCTTATCTATAGTAATTAAAAATCTGAACTCAACACCAGTCCATCTATAACTCATTCGGAATATCTTATTATCACTCTTGGCGACTATTGTAATATAATCTAACTCATCAAATTCTATCGTAATAAGTTGTTTAAGTTCTTTTTCAGTCATTTTTTATTTTTATATATAAAAAAACTTCCTTCAAAAATGATGATTTTTGAGAGAGGAAAGATGCAATTGATTTGTATATGAT
>CAZTVB010000085.1:0-8758 GCA_964616315.1 uncultured Rikenellaceae bacterium | reverse complement strand
AATGACCGATTCAATATTCTGGTCGAGTTGACTTATAGCAACCTGTCGAGTAAAAAGAATATTTTTATAATGTATAAAAAGAATATAGCTGGTAAGTAAAATGGTTAACAGAAAAAGTAAAAAGATAACGTAGTAAAGCGCACCGCCATTAAGTTTATTCGATATTTTTATTTTAGTTGACATTCCTTATTGCAAAGCCTGTTTTTTCTTAAAAATTCGCTTATACCAAGGCTTTTTTGTGGCAGAAGAATCCTGTTCAGAGATGTTCTTTTCCGCATTTCGCTCTGCTTCTTTTGTGCTTAGCAAATTTCCCTCAATATCGTACTCAACAGGTGATGGTTTTTGGATTCCCTTTTTCCAAACTTCAATTCGTTTCAAATTGCCATTGCCGTACCAGTATTTCCAAACACCATCTTTTAGTCCATTTACAAAGAGTCCTTGCTCAATCAACCTATTATCGCTCGACATAACTTTATAGGTTCCGTTCAGCAAAGAACCCGCAAAGCCACCTGTGTTCGATGATATTTTTTCGTTCGAATACCAGTAGTAGCGTAAATTGTTAACGGTTTCAATTTTTACTACCTTTACTAAAGTTTGAGTGTATATATAGGAGCTATCTGTTTTTATGGTTATATCCCTGTAAGTTGGATAATTATTACTGTTGATTTGAGAGCAACCTACAAGCAAACCAATAAATAGTATAAAATAGGCGTATCGCATTATTTGCTTAGTTTAGTGGTGAATGTTTTAATTTCGTTACTATACCTTAAACTTATTGAATCTTTATAAACGCTTATAACCCTTACGTTCATTAATGAATCCTGATTTTTAACCAGAAAGTTTGAGTTGTTGATTTTTAGGAGGCCAATTCTATTATTTTTATCTGTGGTTTCAATAATGCCGCTATAAACGATTGCAGGCCAAGAGACTTGAATATTTGCCGTTTGATAATTTGTGTATTCGTTATAGTTTTGAGTGTTTCGTGTATTTGAGGTTTTAACCTTTACCTCTTTTAAAAATGGATCGGAGTAGGATGCATCAATCCTAAATTTTTCCTTTTTAACTTTGATTCCAGCACTCTTTACTGGGTTAACATTGGGCAAATCAAGATTACTGCTATCATTAAAGTACGATAGTACTTTGTAGCCAATTAATCCCCAAACAAAGATTACAAGTATCCCCAGTATAATATTTTTTCCTTTCGACTTAGACATTATTGTAAAGTAAAACTAAATGTTTCGCTAAAACTACTCTTATTCCCAGCTTTATCAATTGTTTTTACCTTCCAGTACACGGTTCCCTTGTAAGTGGTTGAAAGGCTATAGCTTTTTGTTGCTGATTTCTCATAAAATAGCTTTGAGGCTGTAGAAAAGTTGTTTTCCTTGGCTATGTATATGCTGTCGTAAACCTCTGTAGCATCAGTTGCTGTATAATCCCAAGTTAGGTTAACCGGCAGGGAGTTAACTGTAGAGCTGTTCGATGGACTCTGCAAAACTGGTTTTTCTGGTGCTGTTAAATCAATTATAAATGTACTGTTTTGTACCTTTGATTGTGAATTATCGTTGTAACCTCTAACACCCCAAACATAAGTTCCTTCGGGCAGTATCTTTGTAATGGTATCCCTTGTTGTGAACTCCATTGGGATTGCAAGGCTCCCGTCCCAAGAGTCTTTCTTAACGATTAGGGCATAATTGGTTGCATTGGGTAATGTATACCATTGAAATTTAATAGATGTTTTTCCAAAAACCTCATTATTCAAGGGTAATCGAAGTAGGACTTCTTGATCTGACAAATCGGGTACGTCCTGTATGGTAAAACTTCTGGTAAACCATTCTGTTTCAGAGCCACTATTTATTGCTTTTACTCTCCATTGGTACCTATTCGGGTTAAGGGTTACCGAGAATTTGGTTTTTGTTACAAGTGTGTCCAAGGGTATTGAGAGAATAGTATCGAAGTGTGTTGTAACAACCTGCAATCTGTATCCAGCAGCTTCGTCAAGTTCGTTCCACCAAAAGGTAAGGGTAGTTTTTGTTGTTACCAAATTATCGGTAGGAGCCATAATCTCTATGGTCTTATCAGATATATCCTCGTCGATAAGTTCGTCACACGATACAGTTAACAGTAGCAGTATTGCTATAAGATAGTTTAGTTTATTCATTGTCAATATCCTTTATATCCTGAATAAATAGTGTCATTAGTAGTTGAGAATTACCAGAAACATTCTGTTTTGAAAGCGAAAAATCTACCGATTTAATTACGCCAGGGTACTGTTTTGTTTCCAGTTCAAAAAGTAGTCTTAGTAGGTCGATATAACCTCCAGTAATAATTGCTTTATACGTAAGAACCCTGTACCCATTATCGATGTACTCGTGCGGAGCAGGGAAGTTTACAATGCTTAAATTGTTATAATTACTGAATTTTGATATGCCCTCGAGTAGTTGCTCCTGAGTGTAGTTCCCAATGTAGTTGTCGGAACCAATCAACGAGTCGATTTTTTTCAACTCCTTTTCGTAGAAAAGAATACTCGCTGTAGCATCGCTAACGCTTTCGGTTTTAATTTTAATATCGGAGTACTGTTTTTTTATTTTGATAGTCTCCCTAATGGAGAATATGTAGATAAACCAAAGGATAATGAATCCTCCAATTAAAAGGTACAGAAATTTTTGTCGATATGTGGCGTTTTTAAGCATTACTTAATATCAAGTATGATTTCAAAGAAAATAGGTTTATCGGGCTGCTCCTGTCCAAATTGATTAATGTAGATATCCTTAAGCCATGGCTCCAGTTTAAGATTATCTTTCCAATTGTTAAAATATCGGGAGTTGGAGCAGTTTCCTGCCACCAGAATTTTATTCTCGCCATAAACTATAGGTTTATCGCTTCGGATTTTGCTGTCTACAGGGAATACTTGTAATGATGTAAGTTGAATGGAGTCGGGAACGAGCTGAGCAATTCTGTCGCAAAAGAATGAAAATTTGGATGAATTTAATAATCCCGAACGCTCAATAAACTTGCGTTTTTTTGTGTATTGATCTTTCAAATCTTCATTGCGGCTCAATAGTGATTGGTGCTGTTGAAGCGTATTGCTCAATGCCTCATACTTGCTGTTGTAGTGCGAAAACACCATAAAATTTATCAGAAGTATTGCAAAAACTGCAATTAGCAAGCACCATCCTGTAAGCCAAACAGCACGCTTAAAAATAAAGTTATCCTTATTTTCGGTAGATATTGAAATCTCATCAATGCTAATATTTGCCAAGTAGCAGATGGATAATGAGTAAACAGGCATTAAACAGCCCCTTATGCTATCGCCATTAAGGAATGCAAAATCAAAATCCTTATTTATGGTTGGGGTAAACTTAACTTGTTCGTTGCTGGAGGTAATTGTCCATAGTTCAGTACTAAACGTTGTGTTTTCAGCAAATAGAAAGTTTGTATTTGATACAACAAATGGGCCTAAATATATGGTTGCAGGTATTATGCCGAGTTTATTTAGAGCATCAATAAAATTATCTAACACTTCGCGGCGGATAACACTGAGGTAATTTCCATCGCCATATTCTGTTTTTTGAACGTAGAAATCGTCTTTGCTAGCATTGGGTAGTACTAAATCCAACGGATTATTACCAATGTTATCGGTAACATATTTGTGTATAACATTTTTGCCGTCGATGCAGAGTACGACAGGTGTGTTTTTCTGTAAATGTTCTCTAATATTCTCAATTGAGCCAATCTCTAAGGCTTGCTTTTCAATACTTATTTTACCTAAATGCTTTTTAACCATGATTAAATGCAATACAAACCTGTCAGGGCTATTGAAAGTAGCCTGAATCCCCACCACAGAGTTACCTCTGATTAATCCAACATTTTTTACTTTTTCTAACATTTAACCAATAATTGTGGGACGGATAAAAATATTCAGTTTAGTATCGGATTTTTCCTTGGTACGACTACTAAAGAACCATTTAATAATTGGAATTCGCTGAATTAGCGGAATACCTCTCGATGATTCTCGGGTGCTTTTCTCTTCCAGTCCACCTAGCAAAACCATATCCTGATTTTTTACTCTGATTTTTGAAGAAAAATCCCTTGATACTAATCCTGGAGGCGCAAACTCGCTGATACGCTCTGTAAAATCGGACTGGGTTACCTTAACATTAAGCGTAATTTGATCGTCGCCTGAAACGAAAGGCTTTATAACAACCTCGAGTTTAGCTTCCACATTTGAGTAATTTGTTGTTTCAGTAACCACCTGCGTTTGACCCGCAACAACATTGCTCTGCTTAACAAGGTAATACTCTGTTTCTCCAATATTTATTTTGGCCTCATGACCATTCAGCGTGGAAAGAATAGGAGTGGAGCGCACCTTTAGTGCTCCCAAACTCTCCAATGCTTTAATGTTTAGGTAAAAGTTGTTACTTACTTTTCCCAGATTTGCCAAACCAACACCCTCTATTAAGCTGTTGATTGCCTTTGTGCTAAGCTGTAGGTCTACACCCGACAATACCGTTCCTTTGGTTGTTGCAGGGGCTTGTCCAAAACCTGCATTTAGACCTGTTTCAAGCGTTGTTGTCGATTGAATGTCAACAATAATAACTTCAATCATAATTACAGGAACCGATTTGTCAATCTGGTTGCAGAAATCTTCGAACACACGAATTCTCTCATTACTTCCACTTGCCAGAATGCTATTCAAATCGGAAAACTCCTTCAATGTCAAATCTTGTGTATACTCCTTAGGAATAACAGATAATAGGCTGTCAACAGGCCTATAGTTGAACTTGATAATTCTACTAACCTTAAAGTCGTTAAGTTTTCTATCGCCAATAATATAGGTTGAACCATCCTTTACAAAAGTGATGTCCTTACCGGTAAACATACCTTTTAGCAAATCATCGTATTCAACATTTTGTAGCGATAAGGTAATGTTGTCCTTTAATTCAGTACTTATAAAATAGTTAACTCCGCATTGTTTTGATGCATCCTTGATTACCTCAAATATTGGTGCATCAACTGCATTTACAGATATTCTGCTACCGCTTGTTTTTACAATATTTAAATCGTACGAGTCATTATTGCCCGCTTTGTTCACCCTGCTGGTTTGTCGAGTTTGATTGCGTGTAGTACCACCACCATAGGAATCGTATGACTGTTGTGTCTGATTTACAGGCTGTTTAGGTAGCACATCCTTAATAAAGTAACTTCCATCGTCATTTGCTTCAACTTCAAGGTTGTTAGCCTTAACAAGGTTCTCCATTGCACTTTTAAAGGGCAAGTTTTGAAGGTATGTATTGATTAACCGATCCTTGGTATCGGGCTGGTTAATAACATTCTTTCCTGTTTCAAGGGTTATTTGCCGAGTGACAATTCCCAACGGAATGTTCTGAAAATCGATAGATAGCAAATCGTCTGCTTGTTTATAGTCAACAATGCCCTTCAAGGGGCGCTGCGCAACTTGTGGTCGGTATAAATCAACAATATTTCCAACTGAGGTTATTTCAAGTTTGTATTGCTTACAAAGGAATATCAACAAATCGGCCACGCGTACCTTTGTGAAGTTGTTGATAACAACAAAATCCAAATCTGTAGCAACGTTTATATTCAATCCCGATAGATTGGCAACAGCCCTTACAAATTCCTGAATGGAAACATTGGTGACCGTAATATCAATGGTTCTATTTAGCGCCTCTATGCTTTTGGATAGTGCCTCAATCCGATATGCAATATCGGTTGAATCTGCAATTGTTTGCGTTAAGGTATCAGAAATGACTCTATCCTCAGCTTTTAATGCTGTTGAGAAGCAAAGCAGTGAGCATAAAACCACCATTCCTCCTAAAAGTTTTTGCATACTATATGTTGTTCTGTTCATTTTAAATTTACTGTAAATCTATTAGCATTGGGTAAATCTCTTCCAGCGATGTTTCGCCAGCAGCAAACATCTCTAACGCGGCCTGTCCTAAAGTTTTAAAGTTAGCCTTGGAGTATATTCCCTCAATATTCTGCTTCCGAACCATCAAACGGATTTCATCGTCCAATTCAATCATCTCGTAAATAGCCCTACGACCTTTATAACCTGTAAAGTAGCAGTTGTTACAGCCTACAGGGACATACTGGGTATCGGGCAGCGTGATAGATTTATCAATTAGTGGAAACTCATCGGGATGTAACGGTTTTTTTGTTTTGCACTCTGGGCAAAGCTTGCGAACCAGCCTCTGCGCAACACTCAGATTCAATGTACTGGCAAGCAGATACGATGGTATTCCCATATCCTGTAAACGCGATATTGTACCTACCGCAGAGTTTGTGTGAATGGTTGAAAGCACTAAGTGACCCGTTAGTGCTGCACGTATAGCCATTTGCGCTGTTTCCACATCGCGAATCTCGCCTAGCATTATAATGTCGGGGTCTTGGCGGAGAAAAGTGCGCAGCGCGCTAGCGAAACTAAGCCCAATCTCCTCCTTTAGCTGCACCTGATTAATACCCTCCAACGTGTACTCAATTGGATCCTCAATGGTTAAAACGTTGCTGGTTTCCTTGTTAAGTATCTTTAGCGTTGCGTAAAGTGTTGTGGTTTTACCTGAACCTGTTGGTCCGCTTATAAGAATAATGCCGTGTGGTTTAAGAATGGTATTGCGGTAAACCGCCAGTTGCTCCTTTGTGAAACCAAGTGCTTCAAGATCAATTTGAGTGGTATCCTTGCTTAGTAAACGTAGCACAACCTTCTCGCCATGCAGCGTGGGTAGAACCGATACACGAATATCGAAATTGCTCCACTCGTCGGCGTAGAAAATACGGCCATCCTGTGGCAAGCGCTTTTCAGCAATATCGAGGTTAGCCTTTATTTTTATTTTGTTGATAAGCGATGGGTAAACATCCTTGGGCACCACAAAACGCTCAATTAGTTTACCATCAATCCTCATTCTAACACGGCAACGCTCCTCGTAGGTTTCAATATGGATATCGGAGCATTCTATGCGGTGAGCCTCCTGAATAAGGTTCATCAAAAAATCGTCGTGCTTGCTGAAGAGGAATCCAGATGTTTGATTCTGCTTCCCTTTTCTGTAGTATCGGGCTAGCAGGGTGTTAAGTTCATCGCTCTCAATAAACTTAAAGGAAATTTCCTTGCCGTAAAGCATATGCAGCTCATCGGCTATGCTGTTGGCTCTATCGGAGGTGGTGTAAACCTCCATGCTGTTTTCCGAAATACTTAGTGGCACAATATGGTAGTGCCAAGCCTGATCGATTGAGATAGACTGTATTACTTCAACTGGTATTTGCTCCTTTACCTCCATCTACTGAATAATTAAACCATTAATCCAATAGCCCACACTAATGCCATACCACTCACATGCAATATACAATCCAAGCACCATTGCCATAAAACCAGCAAGGGGAACAGTAACGCTCCTTTTCCGAATGGCCATAATTACCCCAAACACAATTAGAATGCTTAGGTAGCAGAAAAGCGCATAGAAAACGTAAACAATAGGATCGAGGTAAAAGGCGGGAATAATCCAGAATACAATATCGCCAACACCAATGTAGTTCTTAAAAATATCGCGAATACTTTTCCGCTTAAGCATCAAGTAAAGCGAAATAAAAATAACCTGTATAGCAACAAACGAAATGTTTACAAGAATATTTACCCAATTAAGCTTGGCTTCCATATAGGCAAGTCCCAGTACCCCCAAAAAGGCTAAAGCAATCCAGTGGATTGATATACTTCGATACCGAATATCCTCGTAAAAAAGGATAACCAGAAGTAAAAGTGTAGCTATTTTAACAATAGGGTAGAGCATGGTTAATCGCGGGTTACCTCTTTGAGTTTCTTATCCTGGTCTATCTCCCAAACGTTAATAATCCCATCTCTATCAAAATCGACCACAGCGGTTGCACGAGCCACAAAGTAGTTTGGCCCAGCTTGTACTACCTCAATAAGGTAGTTTGCGGTACCACCATCAGTAACCAGTTTGTTTTGCTCAAAACCAATTTCCTCAAGGTTTGTGGTATATGTTGAGTACATATAGAAGTAATTCTGCTCTAGGCCGTGCAAATACCCTAGTTGAACCTGCGCCTCGGCACTCTTTGCCCTCGAAATTAAAGGCATAAGTTTTGGCAGCGCCATTAGCACCAGTATGCCAATAATTACAAGTACTACCATTAACTCGCTAAGAGTAAATGCTTTTAGCCTTTTACTGTATGTTGCTTTTTTACTCATTATATAAAAATGAAACTTTTGAATTGCAATGCGAAATTATAAATAAAAATGTAAAGACCACAGAAAAGGATTTGATTTTTAGCTAAATAAACAAGTGGTATGTGAATGGTTTTAGTTATAAAGATTAATAGAATTTTTCTTGCTCCCCTCTTTGCCGCTTACCGGCAGAGAGGGGCTGGGGGTGAGTCTAAATCACAGCCAAATTAGCTGGCGTGGATAAGTATCCGTGCCAGTTATCTTTTCACTTTGATAGGTTTGGGCTGCGCTAAGCGTAGTTTTCCAAACTACGCTTGTTCATATTGCGTTCTCCTGACTGCTTTATAAAATCACTTTTTTCTTTGCTCAACCGTTGTGGCATAATGCTAAAACACTATGCATAGCAATAATTTGAATTTTGCGCGGTCAGGAGACCGCCGTTTAGTTAGGACGAAGTTACGCTTCGCTAACCGAGCGTACTTTGCGAGTTCGCTGAAAGCAAACTTCGCCCAGCAGAGTGAGGAGTTGCATTTTAAATTATGCTATGTAACGTTAGGCTTAGGC
>CAZTVB010000084.1:0-8760 GCA_964616315.1 uncultured Rikenellaceae bacterium | reverse complement strand
TTCGACTTTGCTTTTCCTAAAGTTTGCTCAAACTTCGAAATCAAGGTGTAAGTTGATTCGTAGAGCGCATCCATTTGCGAATGCTCTTTATTTGGAGCGAAACGAGCAAATTCGCACACATCAATAATCCTTATAAATTCCTCAATATCAATATTATCAACGCCACGTTTAGCCAATTCCTCCTTAACCCTATCGGAATTTAGGTTTGCAATAGGAATACTGAGTTTATCGGCTGTATATCCCCAAAGTGCCCTATGAATTTCCTCGTAGAATTTTTCGGCGTTATCCTGATTTAACATAATACTTGCTTCCTTAAGGCGTTTTTGAGCGGTTTTGTTTGCCTTACGTGTACGCACAATGCTCAAATCAGTCATTTGCTCACGATGCTTGCTGTACAAATACCAGAATGCGAGGAGCGCAATTATAAGAATGATGTAGATGAAAAAATACATCCCCGATGTTACCACAAACGAGTTAATTGGACGTAATTTTGAGTGACTTGTTTTGATAAACAGAATATCCTTGCCAATAAACTTAACATCCTCCTTGCTGTAACCGGTAATCATAACACCCGATGCAGCAGAAGAATCGGCCAGAACCTCAATAGGCATTGTCTTTGAGCGTAAAGTAACATACGATTCCTTATTCAAATCGAAGTATGTAAATTCTACAGGAGGTATCTCAAAAGTTCCTGCAGAACGTGGAATTGCGATGTACTCAATGGTTTTAGTACCCGAAGTGTTATTGGCAGTTGTGTTAATATTATCGCTTACTTTAGGGTCGAATAGTTCAAAACCTGCAGGGAACTCAACTTTTGGCGTTCCTATCAACTTTAAATTTCCAGTACCCGATATTTTTAACTTGACTGTGACAGCCTCGTTTGTTTTTAGCTTTGTTTTATCGGTGCTAGCATCAATTTTATATGCACCCACTGCGCCAATAAACGATTCGGGCGCATTATTTGGCAATTGCTTAACGTTTACGGCTAATGGCTTGCTAACCAAACGTTTTCGGTAGTTCTCGAAACCTCCACCAAAAAACTCATCGAAAATTGATTGCGACCGCGATGTACGAGCCTGATAAACTACAACCAGTTCGAAAGGAGGAATTTCCAACTTATCCTTCTGCTGAGGGAAAAGTAAATACTTGCGGATTACACCTACGTTATAGATTTTCCCGTTTATATTGGTACGCTGGAACGATATATTTTGTTCGGTGGCTATCTCTTGACTCCAGAATCCATCGAATGTGGGGAATTTGGCCTCTTCGAATCCTGCAATTCCAACGCGGGTGTATATCTTAATGGTAGCCTCAATAGGCTCGCCTACGTAGGCCGTTTTTTTATTGGTTTCGACTGTAACAAATAGTTCATCGTTTGGTAATTCTGCACCGGTTGTTTGCTGATTATTTTGGCGTGTATTTCCTGACGATTTAACAACCTCAATACTTAGCGGTTTCGATTTTACTTTTTCGCTATTTATAGTAGCCTCAGCAATATCAATGGTAAATTTCCCTTCCTTGGTAGCTTCCAGTATATATGTATAGGTGTATGATTGGGTTTGAGTAACCTTACCGTTAATCATCTCAATACTTGTACTGCTCGATGTGCTTGGCCCAGCAATTACATCAAAATCAGCAATAGTAGGTGGATTGAACGATGTTGGTCGTGCTGTTAGCGTATAGGTTAACCTAAACTGCTCTCCAAGCTCCACCACATTGGGAGCGTAGGCTTCGATAATTACATTCTGGGCTAACGTAACACTCGAAATAAAAACAAGAGCAATAATTAGTAGTTTCCGTATCATATATTAAGTAGATTACTTACCAATTCTTAATTACACGCACTTTAGCCGCCTTGGCTTTTTCCTGCTTCATTTTTTCCTGAATATCCTTCTCGTTGTTCTGAATTGCCTGCAACATTCGCTCTGCATCCTGCTTAGATATTTTAGGTTGCTGTTCCTGCTGCTTTTGGTCTTTATTGTCCTGCTTATCCTTATTCTGGTCTTTATTTTTATCCTGATTATCCTTCTTGTCGTCCTTGTTCTGGTCTTTATTATCTTTATTATCCTTGTTGTCTTTGTTGTCTTTGTTGTCCTTATTATCCTTGTTTTGTTGTTGTTGCTGCTGTTGCTGTTTTAGCATACGTAGAGCCTCCGATATGTTGTATTTTGTTTCGTTATCGTTAGGGTTAAGTTTTAGCGCATTTTTGTAGGCATCAATACTTTCCTGAAATTTCTGTTGCATAAACAATGCGTTACCTTTATTGTGATAAATCATTGCTTTTTGAGTACTGGATAGGCCAGTTTGATTGATCTCATCCATTGTTTTTAACGCATCGTCGTACTTCTCCTGTTTGAACTGAGCATCGGCAAGGTTAAACTTTCCCTTGAAAGAGTGAATATTATTTTCCAATGCCTTACGGTACTGCACCTCCGATTCAACAAAATCTTTATCCTCAAAAGCATTATTTCCTTTACGGATTGCTTTACGCTCGTTTTGGGCAAAAACCGATATTGTTATCAACAATAAAACGGAACTAACTAATGCAAATCTTTTCATAATTCACCTCCCCTTTTATTACCAAACAGATTTAGACCTGAAATCCATTGATTTTTACGTTCAAGAATTATGAACTCAACAATTAAAATAAGTAATGCAATTGCGAGTAGATATTGGAATTGCTCGTTATACTCAGTGTAAACTTTATCCTTTAGCACGGAACGTTGCATTTTATTGATATTCTCGAATAGAGGTAAAAGCCCAAGTTGAGTGTTGGTGGCACGTACGTACTTACCATTTCCAACAACCGCTATCTTCGAAAGCGTTTCCTCGTCGAGTTTTGTTACAACCACATTACCATTCTCATCTTTAAGGTAGTTCTGATTTCCACCTATTGGAATTGGAGCACCATCGGGTGAGCCTATTCCAATGGTATGGACAACTATTCCATTCTCTGCGGCTAGTTTAGCCGATTCAACTGGATCGTCCTCGTGGTTTTCGCCATCGGAGATAACTACAATAACCTTACTAGTTTTGGACTCTGGGTTGAATGAACTTGCCGCAAGCTCAATTGCGCTTCCAATTGCAGTCCCTTGCTTAGAAACCATACCTGGATTTATTGACGACAAGAACATCTTAGCCGAGGCATAATCGCTGGTAATTGGAAGTTGAACATAAGCATCGCCAGAGAACACTATTAGTCCAATATGGTCGTTTGTTAACCTATCTACCAACTGTGAAATCGACTGCTTTGCACGTTCTATTCTGTTGGGTTGAATATCTTCGGCAAGCATGCTGTTGGAAACGTCCAGGGCAATTATCAATTCTATACCTTTACGTTTAACCTCGGTGAGTTTTGCACCGAATTGTGGCCCAGCCAAAGCCAAAACAATGAATAGGTAAGCATTTAGCAGAAATATCATCTTAACCCAACCACGGACAAACGACATGCCCGGTATAAGGCCGAGAACGGTATCGAATTTACCAAATAACTTGATGTTGGCTTTCTGAATACGAACCGTATACCAGTAAAGCGCAACCAATACGGGAATGACTAGAAGTAAGTATAAGTACTCAGGATTCGAAAATCTAAACATACGCTATTCCTATTTTTCTAATCAATTTCAACTATTGTAAACTCCGCAATAATGTTCGGCGAAGAATAATTTCGGCCATTAACAGTATAAACGCCACTAGCACATAAGGTCTGAAACGTTCCTCCCTACGGCTATACTCTGTAACCTCAATTTTGGATTTCTCCAAAGTATCAATTTTGGCGTAAACCTCCTCCAATGCTTTATTATTGACTGCACGGAAGAATTCGCCACCTGTCATTTGCGCTATTTTGGTGAGTAAATCCTCATCAATCTCAACCTTCATATCCTGGAATTGAGTACCAAATGGTGTTTGAACAGGATATGGTGCAGTACCATAAGTTCCCACGCCAATTGTGTAAACTCGAATTCCAAAACTTTTAGCAATTTCGGCAGCTGTAAGCGGTGCAATTTCGCCCCTATTGTTTACACCATCTGTTAAAAGGATGATTACCTTACTTTTTGCCTCACTTTCCTTTAAACGGGAGATTGCCGTAGCTAAACCCGAGCCAATTGCAGTACCATCCTCAAGTACGCCAAGTTTAATATCCTTGAACATATTAATAAGGGTAACATGGTCGGTTGTGAGAGGACAAAGCGTAAAACTTTCGCCAGCAAAAATTACCAATCCAAGCCTATCGGTCCGGCGACCGCTAATAAACTTAATTCCAAGGTCTTTTGCAGCCTCAAGCCTGTCGGGCTTGAAATCGCGGGCAAGCATACTTCCCGATACGTCCAACGATAAAACAATATCAATCCCTTCCGATGAAACGTTCTTCTGAATATTGGTTGATTGTGGCCGCGCTAATGCTACAATTACTAATATTACAGCGATTACCCTAAATACAAAAGGTAAATGACGAAGTAAAACTCTTATAGAAGGTTTTGTGTTGCTAAAACCACCTAGTGTTGATATACGAAGACTTGCTTTGGTATCCTTTTGCCTAAAAATGTACCAAGCAACCATTAATGGTACCAATAAAAGCAAGTACAGTAACTTTGGATTTGCAAAAACTAGTCCCGACATCTTAATTCAACTTTTTTGGTTCATCAATAGTTTCCTGCACTGGAGCGGTATCCTCATCGGTTGGTTCAACCTTAACTTCCTCTTCAAGTTTTGTTTTGTTTACAAAATCTATGGCAAAGTTTAGGTTGATTTCGTTCTCGGCAACCAAAGGAGTATGCTTTGCAAACTTTACCAAATCGGCCACAAAAAGGAGTTCCTGCAGTTCGTCTTTTAAACCATTAAAAGCGTAGTCTACCCTATTTATCTCGCTTAATATCTCCGAAGTGGTTTGCTCAGGAGCATTTATTCCAAAACGTCCCTCAAGGTAAATCCTTAACGTATCGACCAAGCGTGTGTAGTAGTACTTATGATTCTCGGTATTCCACAGTTTATCCTCTCGAATTCTATTTAACTCACGCAGAGCAACAAGATGTGGCGGTTCTGCTGGTTTAAACAGATTTAGGAATGGTTTATTCTTTTTCCTGCTCTCCAAATACATTATTAGGAATCCAACCAGTGCAACAATGGCAATAACAAGCCCAGCCCAAGGTGCAACTTCCGAAACGGTTATTGGCTCTCGGATTGGAGGTTTGATATCGAAAATATTGCCAGGTTTTGCGCTCCTTTGCAATGGTTTAACAAAAAACGACTGTTGCTCTGCAAAAAGGCTATCGGTCCGACCATTTATGCTTGCCACAACTGGTAAATCAGGAAAAACGTGCTGTCCGCTATCGAAGGCTGTAATCAAGTATTGCAAAGTGATTGTAACATCGTTAACTGTTACAATAGAATCGATTTTGGGTTTACCAACCAATTCAACTCCATTTCCTAGAGAATCTGAAACCTGTGGAAGTTGAAATTTCACACCCTTTTGGCCATTAACCACTAAGGTGTAGTAAATTTGGTCGCCAACAAGAATTGTATCCCTGTCAATTTTCGATTTAATGGACGCAATATAGTCGGACTGCGAGAATCCGTTTGTAAAACTTCCCGCAAGTATAAATGCTAATGCTATTTTAAGTCTATTTCCCATCATGCTCTACGTTTAAATAGCAGAATTAATGGTTTAACATAATCCTCGTCGGTGCTTATGGATGTCCAATCAACCTTGGATTTGGTGAAAGTTGTTTTCAGGTTACTGGTTGTTTCAACCCACCATTTACTGTAGTTCCTTCGAACTAATGAATCCGAAGTATCAATCCAAGTATCCTTGCCAGTTTCGGCATCGCGGAATTTCACAAGTCCCACCGAGGGAAGTTCTGTTTCACGCTTATCGAAAATTCTAATTCCAACCACATCGTGCTTATTGTTGGCAATGCTGAGAGCATCGGCAAAACGGGGTTGCGAATTAGTATCAACATCAACAAAATCACTTAAAATAAAAGCGGTACAACGCTTTTTAATTGCATTGGTAAGGTACTTGAGCGCTTCGGCAATATTAGTCTCCTTGCTTTGGGGCTTATAGTTAAGCATCTCGCTGATAATTCGGAGAATATGCTTACGTCCCTTTTGCGGAGGTATAAACTTCTCCACCTTATCGCTGAAAAGGATTACCCCAATTTTATCGTTATTCTGAATTGCCGAGAATGCCAACACCGCTGCAATTTCGGTGATAAGTTGATTTTTATAGAGTTCAGATGTTCCAAAGTGCTCGGAACCACTCACATCAATAAGAAGCATAACCGTTAATTCACGTTCCTCCTCAAAAACCTTAACGTAGGGTTGGTTGAAACGTGCTGTTACGTTCCAGTCGATGCTTCGGATATCGTCGCCGTAGCGGTACTCACGCACCTCGCTGAAGGCCATACCTCTGCCCTTAAAGGCGCTGTGGTACTGACCCGCAAAGATGTGACGCGATAACCCACGCGTTTTTATCTCAATTTTACGAACTCGCTTTAATAAATCCGATGTTTCCACAACTCAACTATTTATTTGTTATTGGTCGGGTTGTTACTGTTATAAACCACTCGCCGCGCTTGAGTTTTACCTCGTACTCCTTGTCTTCTTTACGCTCTATCCATGTATCGGAACCTTTTTTCTTGTAGTTCTTTTTCAGCTCCTTTTGAATTTGGTCGTAAAGCCAAGTATTATACATTCTTGATACTGAGGTGCAGATTCCTTTCGAATCGACCATAAACAGAAGCGTTTGCTCATCAATTACATTCACAAACTTTATAAAACTTCTGTCGCCATTCTCCACCTCTTTTTCAAAGACAAAACCCTTGTGTTCCTTTGGAGTTAACTTTCGGATATCGTCCTTATGCATACCGATGTAATTCTGCCCCTGAACGGTTAGCTGAATTAACCAGAATGGTATAATCAGGACAATATACCTGAAACTCCGTATCATACTAAGGAACCTCCACGGTATTCAAAATCTCAGTGATAATATCCTCTGTTGTAATATTCTCGGCCTCGGCCTCGTAGGTTAAACCAATACGATGACGAAGAACATCGTGACATACAGAGCGAACATCCTCAGGAATAACATAACCTCTACGCTTAATAAAAGCGTATGCTTTTGATGCCAATGCTAAGCTTATAGATGCACGTGGTGATGCACCATAGTTAATCATCGACTCAAATTTTTGTAAGTTATGCTGTGCTGGGAAACGTGTAGCAAATACGATATCGAGAATGTACTTCTCAATTTTCTCGTCCATATAAACCTCGCGAACAACCTTACGAGCATTTACAATATCGGCAGGTTTTAAAACCTTTTCAGGTTTTGGAAATGTTAATGCAAGGTTCTCGCGCATAATCATACGCTCCTCTTCCACCTTAGGATAGGTGATTTTTACCTTTAGCATAAAACGGTCTACCTGTGCCTCAGGAAGTGGATAGGTTCCCTCCTGCTCTATTGGGTTTTGAGTTGCTAAAACTAGGAAAGGCTCATCCAATTTATATGTAATCTCACCAATAGTTACTTGGCGCTCTTGCATTGCCTCAAGTAAAGCACTCTGCACCTTTGCGGGGGCACGGTTAATTTCGTCGGCAAGAACAAAGTTTGAAAAAATAGGCCCTTTCTTCACGTTAAACTGCTCACTTTTTTGGCTATAAACCATAGTACCAACGAGGTCGGCAGGTAAAAGGTCGGGGGTGAACTGAATTCGGTTGAACTTCACATCAATGATGTTGGATAGCGTATTAATTGCCAGCGTTTTAGCAAGACCCGGAACACCCTCAAGCAGAATGTGTCCATCGGCAAGTAATCCAACAAGCAAGGATTCAACCAAATGCTTTTGCCCAACAATGACCTTGTTCATTTCAATATTGATAATATCGACAAATGAACTTTCGAGCCGTATTCGTTCGTTTAATTCCTTGATGTTTACTGTACTAGTTTCACTCATATTCAGCTATTTTAAAATGCTTATTAAAACAATTTTTTTTACTTTATTATGATCGTTCGCAAATATCATAAATTTAAAATGCCAGCGATGTTAAAAAAAGTTAAAACCTCGATGTTTATTTGGTAAACGTGGTTAAAGCGAGTTGAAAATACTGCGTTTAGTGGTTGGGGATTTGACAGTTAGATGGGAAAAGTTTAAAAGTGGAAGTTTGTGAAAAAAATATCAGAGAAGGTAGATATTCTGTAACCTTTTTGCATTTAAGAAAATGGTAATTACCTTGCAGTTAAATTAAAAATAAGCAAAAAGTTGTATAACAGATATTTCATACTCCTATCCTACTTAGGAACTAACTACCATGGTTGGCAAATTCAGGCCAATGCCTTAAGTGTTCAAGAGTTATTGAATAAAGCACTGTCGACATTGCTTAAAGAGGAAGTTAACACCATTGGTGCTGGCCGAACCGATACTGGAGTTCACGCGCGCTATTATGTGGCGCATTTCGATTCTTCAACACCAAATCTTGAAAGCAACAAGCAGTTCCTGCACAGTTTGAATAGAATTCTCCCAATAGATATATCAATCCAAAGAATATCAAGCGTTAAGCCAGATGCGAATGCACGCTTCGACGCAACACTAAGGGGCTATGAGTACATCGTTTGTCAAGCTAAAAATCCATTTATGAATGGATTAGCCTGGATGTACACTGTTAATTTAGATGTAGAAAAGATGCAAATGGCGGCACAGCTGCTTTTCAACTATACCGACTTTACAAGTTTCAGTAAGGTTGGCTCCGATAATAAAACCAACA
>CAZTVB010000083.1:0-8822 GCA_964616315.1 uncultured Rikenellaceae bacterium | reverse complement strand
TTGGAATACCAATTTTCCTCTTTTAACCCAGAGTTTGATTTTTTTAATCTTAATGTGTTGATAACTGAATAAAGTAAAATTTTGCCGCCATGGAATTAATAAACATCGAAGGAACACCAAAAACTCCAACAGTATCAATGGATCCTAATAGTGGGGTTGTTGAAATTAAAGGTAGATCAATTCCTGAGAACTCCATAGAGTTCTATAAGCCATTAGTAGATTGGCTAGATGAGTACGCTAAAGGCCCTGCTGCCAAAACAGTTGTTAACATTCGATTGGAGTATTTCAATACTGCATCGTCAAAATGTATTCTTGATGTGTTCAAGAAGTTGGAAGTGTTGAAAAAGAACTCAGCCGATGTTATTATTAACTGGTACTACGAGGAGGACGATGAGGATATGCTTGAGGCTGGCGAGGATTATGAATCAATCATTAAGGTGCCTTTTAAAATGATTCAAATAGTAGACTAGTGGTAGACGAGTTAGTGAAAATATAAAGGGGCTTTAGGCCCCTTTTTTAGTCGTTATTATCGCCACTTAGTTGCTCAAGTCTATCGAGAAGCCGTTTGAATAATCTATAGTACAATATCAAGTAAAGCATAATGCTCGATAGCCAAATTACAATAACGTTTACCCAGTATGTGCTCACGTAGTACCCAAACACTGACTTTGCAGGTGCATAAAAGTGAGAACGTATAAATTTCGATTCGGGGTATAGGTATATTGGGTCAACTTTTTGAATTAAATGACCATCATACTCAATAATACGCTCCACTTCGCCAGAATTTTTTACAAATTCGCTAAGACTTTCGTTGTGATACCTACGTTTTAGTTCAAGGAATTGCTCTTTGCCCTGTTCCGTACTTTGAAATTTAGAAATAAACTGGTCCTTTTCGTTGTTGGCTTTATTGTAAAGTTTTACGTAGTATTTTCTTACCAACTCCAAATACTGGTTCATTTCCTCAAGTAATTCCAAGGTAATGTCCGTGGGGTTTATTTGAGTGTATTTGCTGAATATCAATTTTGAACTGCGTGGCGATGTCATCTCCCTAACTATTTCGTTATGAAGTAGATTTAGAGCGGATTGGAATTCCTCGGATTTTTCCTTGTTATTGATATTTCTAATACAGAAATCAATCTTATTCTGAAGTGATTTTAACCAGTAATTTCGTTTAAAATCCGAAATACTCATGGCCTCATCATAAATGTAAAAAGGCTTTTGGTACTTATTTTCCTTGAATTGGTATACCGCCAATGCCTCATACGCCCAACGGGCCACAATAACCTCACCATATATAGGAATGTTGCTGGGCGACGATATTGTTGGGTTCAGTTTTTCGTACTTTACAATTATACCACTTAGGATAATTTGAGGTATAACAAGGAATGGTATAAGAATGTAGATAGTAACTACAGCCTTAAAGCTGTCGGAAATAACCAATCCTAACATATTAGAGGTAAACCAAGTGCTGAAAAGCACTAGCCAGAACTCAAGGTACATTCCTTTAATTTCAAGAATTGTATTGCCAACCAGAACAAAAATTAATGCTTGAAATGCCGATAGTGCTAAAAGGATTGTAACTTTCGACATCAGATAGCTTGACCAACTTAAATTTAAGAATGCCTCTCGTTTAAGTATTTTCCTATCCTTTATTATTTCCTCAGCGCTTACAGTTAATCCAACAAAAATGGAAACAATAACAGACATAAAAAGGTAAACAGGCAAATTGCTGTTATCTAGTAAAGTATATCCAATTTTGTTGGAAACATCAACGTTGTAATACTTTATAATGTATGATAAAAGAAATGCCAGCAAGGGTGTTTCAAAGGCATTAATTATCATGTATTGCGAGTTTGCAAACTTCGATAGTACGTCGCGTTTCACAAATATCCTTAACTGTTTGAACCAGTTAGGTATTTTGAAGTGAATTTTCGGTAATTCGTCGGGTGTTTCGTTTGTCTTTTTTAAATCAGGAAAATACCTCTTAAAATGCAGATTCCACTCCGAAGGATTAATTTTACGGGCACGAGTTGGGTTTCCATACTCATCGAGCACCTTTGCTTCAACTATGTTGAATATTTGCTCGGGGTTTACGTTACCGCAAAGCGTACACTCACTCTCGTTCCAGTTTGCATGCTGTACTCGCGATTTGTAGTAAATTATAGACTCAATTGGGTCGCCATTGTAGATTAAGTAACCACCAGTATCGAGGATTAACAGTTTATCGAACATCTTGAATATGTCCGATGAGGGCTGGTGGATAACTACAAATACCAACTTACCCTTAAGGGTTAACTCCTTTAGTAGGTCAAGGATGTTTTCCGAGTCGCGAGAACTTAATCCTGATGTGGGCTCATCAAGGAAAAGAATTGCTGGTTCGCGAATAAGTTCAAGGGCAATGTTTAAACGTTTACGCTGGCCACCGCTAATTTTCTTGTTCAGCGGAGAACCAACTTTCATATCCTTAATTTCGAACAAACCAAGACTCATCAGCATCTTGTTAACGGCATCGTCGAGTTGCTGGGCGTTATAGTTATCGAAACAGAGTTTAGCGTTGAAGTAGAGGTTTTGGTAAACGGTTAACTCCTCAATCAGTAAATCGTCCTGCGATACAAACCCTATTTGTCCTTCAACCTGCTCCTTCTGGTTATGGATATCGATACCGTTAATGCAAACACTGCCAAGCGATGGTTTTTCGCTACCGTTAAGAACATTAAGCAGGGTTGATTTTCCTGCACCCGATGCGCCCATAATACCCACCAAATGGCCCGATTCCTCGGTAAACGTCATGTGGTGTAGGCCTGTTTTTCCACTTTTAAAACGAAATTCAATTCCTTGAACATCAAAAACAATGCGTTCCTTAATTTTATCCTGAGCAAATCGTCCAACAATGTCGCTAAAGTAAATTGGCTTAATCTTGGAGTTGCGGATGGATGAACCATTGTTGAGTACAAAAATTTTATCATTCTGAACTAAATGCCCATTAAGGTAAAGTTCGTGGTCGCCCTTGTATCGAAGGAAGAGTATGTTCGCCGATTCAACAAAAACAATCTTTATTTCGTCCAGAATATTCTCGGAGTAAATGTGCTTTATTCCAAGTTTCTCGTAATTTTTATCGTTATTAACTACAAGTATATAAGGGTGTGGAAGTATTTGTTCAAATGGATTTAGGACAAAATCTACAAGGAGTTTAAACTCCGTATCAGGGATATAGAACGTTTCGGAAACAGTCGATATAAATGCCATTTCCTGCTCTGTAACCTCTCCAACTTCTGGTTTTACAAATTCTAGGAGCTTTATAAGAACAACAACCTTTTGTTGCTGTATTAACTCCTCGTTAATTTGCGAGCAAATTTTTAAAACTCGAACAGAGCTGGATGAAGTCCGCTTTTTTGATTTAGATTTCTCGCTCTGTTTTTCTTGGTATAGGTTATAGTAGTAGTCGAAAACCTTGAGGTACTCAGTAACTAAATCCTGGTTAAGTTGATTTTTTAAGAATTCCTCAACAACCCTACGTCTGTCGTTGTAATCGCTACCTTCTGGTTCATCACCTGTAACTGGGCGGGCAATAATTGCAAAAAGTTGCATTAATGCTTTTAGGATGGACTCGCTCATTTAGGCTGTTTTAGGTGTTAGTAATGTTATTGCTTGTAACCAATTAGGAGCATAACATATCCAGGTGTAAATTTTGTGTTTTTAACATCAACCTGAATAATGCAAGTTACTGTTGATGTGAATTTTAAATCCCAAAAAGGCGAATAATCAAAACTTTCGTTGGTGAAAAGTAAGTTTTTGTCCGTATCGAAAACCGAGAAAACAAGTTTGCCCTTCCTTAAATTGGTGCAACCCACAATTCTGTATGTGTTATCGCCAAAAAAGGTTGTGCGGAATTCAATTTTTTGGTCGGGTTTAAGCGGGGCAAAGTATTCCTGTCCATCAGTGATGTAATCGGGCGGAAAGTAAAGCGAACAAATATTTTCCAACTGCTCTATTTGAGCATTACTGATGCTGGGTATAAAAACAATAAACGATAAGAATATAAGTAATCGCTTTAGCATAGCTTAAAGGTTATTCAACAATTTTATTACGTAATGCGCCAATCTTTTTGCTTATAATTTGAATATGATATTCGGACATAATAACTCTCGACTGGCTATTTATAATAATTAAGTTGTGTTCAGGGTCAATTTTAGGCTCACGGTAAGTGTAGGAGTATATAACACCGTCGAACTCATAAGCAATATCAATTAAATCATCTATCAATGATGAAAACTCACTGGACTTGTAGTAGAATGGGGTTAAAAGTTCAATAAGGTTATCGAGTGGATGTTTCTGTTCGCCAATTCTGTTTATTATTTCTCTATTGTTGTTTTCCTGAACAATTTCAGTAAGCAAATACATGCTTTCAATCCATCCACCAGCAATTATTAGGGCACCAATATCATGCCTGTCGTTTGTTTTTAGGTAGAAATCGGAATTAGCGTAAGCTCTAGCAATTATTCGGGTGAGTGAATCTCTGTTGTTAATATTCCGTTCAATAGATTCAAAAACTTCTGGTTCAAATGCCTGAGTAACTCCAAGTTCCTCACTAAGTTTCTTTATTGTACCAAGATAGCTAACCGACTCCTGAATTTTTTCGTAGATGTTCAGGTAACTTAAATCGGTACCATATATACCAAGATTAAGCGATTGCTTGAACGATGTGGTGTATTTTTGATAGCTGTCAGGTTTGTTAACGAATTTATCGTTATATGGTAGATTTAACTTTTTTATGAGTGAAGAAACTTGCCAAGGTGAGGGCAGTGGAAAAACGGAATTGTCGAATTTAATAAGAGTCGATAAAGTATCTGCAGGCTCATCGGCAACAAGAGGAGCTCTATCTTTATTTTCAGAGGACTTACAACCGAACAATAAAATTAATGCAAAAGATATGGTGGCTATTTTTATCAGTCTATATGCTAGCATTTTACAATATCTCAAAAGTTTAGTGCAAGTAATAAAAAATAAATGAATTATCAAAAGTAACATCGATAAAACTCCCATTAACACTATAATTTTAGGAAGTTAAACCATATTACTGAGTAAATATAGCTGTTTTTCAGGCATTTTAAAATATTGTGGCCAAATCTTTTATTAACAATAAACTAAAACTGATTTTTGTTGTCAAAACTCTACCATTTTATATCGATATTAGTGGCAATTTTAAAAATGTTTGAATGATGAGAAGAATTGTTATCACGCTCTTTTTAGTTGTTTTGTGCTTGGGTGTTTTTGCTCAGCAAAAACAGATAACATTAGAGCAGGCTGTGCTGAAGCAACGCTCGGAGTTTGGTCCAAAATCGCTAAGCGGTTTTGATTGGAGGATTGATGTATCGTCTTATACTTACATTGATGGCGATAAGGTTGTTGAAGTTGCTGTACCTTCAGGCAAGGCATTGGACTTATTGGTTTTAAAGGATTTGAACCAGATTTTAAAATCGAATAGTTTGCCAGAGTTAAAACGGTTAAATTACAAATGGGTTAATAGGGAAGTTGTTCAAATTTTCTCATCGCCATACTTTATTTTTTTTAATATCAAAACTAAGTTGGTTGAGCGTAAGTTTAAAGTTGTTGAAAATTCTGCCAACTGGGATTTGAGCCCAGATAACTCAAAGTTAGCCTATACTATCGATAATAACCTCTTTCTGATAAATAGTAACGATGAGGTTAAGCAAATTACATCGGATAGTAACCTTGGAATTGTGAATGGTCAATCGGTTCATAGGAACGAGTTTGGCGTTAATAAGGGGATATTTTGGTCGCCCAAGAATAACTACATTGCTTACTATAGGATGGATGAAACAATGGTTACCGATTATCCTTTAGTTGATATTACTCAGCGTATAGCATCGGTAGAAAATATTAAGTACCCTATGGCTGGAATGAAAAGTCATGAGGTAAGACTTAACGTTTACAACGTAGCAAGCGGACAAACTATTGCAATTAAAACGGGAGAGCCAAAGGAGCAGTATTTAACTAATATTGCATGGAGTCCCGATGAAAAGTCGATTTACATTGCTATTCTGAACCGAGAGCAAAACCATTTAAAACTGAATAAGTATAGCGCAACAACTGGCAATTTTATTGCAACGCTTTTTGAGGAAAAGGATGAGCAGTACGTTGAGCCCTCTAAACCAATTGAATTTATAGGAAACGATTCAACCCAGTTTATTTGGAATAGCAGACGTGATGGATGGAACCATATTTACCTCTACAAAACCGATGGAACTCTCCTAAAGCAGTTAACGAAAGGCGAGTGGGAGGTTACAAACGTTGTGAAAAACGATGTAAAGGCTGGTGTTTTATATTTTACAGCAACCAAGGAGAGTCCAATTGAAAGCCACCTATATGCTTTAAATACTAAAAAGGGCGATATTGTTAAATTGACAAGCGGAGAAGGAACTCACTATCCACGGGTAAGCAACGATGGCAAGTATTTTGTCGATTTTTACTCAAGCATAACCATTCCAAACAAGGTGGATTTGTACTCTACTTCGGGTAAAATTGTGAAGAATATTCTTACGGCTTCAAATCCCTACGATGGTTACGATGTGCCACTTCCAGAGTTGGTAAACCTAAAAGCCGAAGATGGAACAGCACTTTACGGAAGAATTGTAAAACCCATAAATTTTGACCCAGCAAAGAAATATCCTGTGGTTGTTTATGTATACGGTGGCCCTCATTCTCAACTTGTTACTAACTCGTGGATGGGTGGTTCGCGTTTATGGGAATCGTACATGGCCAATAAAGGTTTTATTCTGTTTACGCTCGATAACAGGGGAACATCAAATCGTGGAGCTGATTTTGAACAAGCAATACATCGCAATTTGGGTACTATAGAGGTTTCTGACCAGTTAGTTGGTTTAAAATTCCTAAAGAGTTTAAGTTATGTTGATTCTGAAAGAATTGGTGTGCATGGCTGGAGTTATGGTGGATTTATGACTATTTCGATGATGCTTAAAGCCGCGGACCAATTCAAGGTTGGCGTTGCGGGTGGACCGGTTACCGATTGGAAGTTCTACGAGATTATGTACGGCGAACGTTACATGGATAAGCCTGATGAAAACCCTGAGGGGTATAAAAATGCCGATTTAAAGAACCATGTAAAAAATCTAAAAGGTAATCTGCTAATTATTCACGATGATATGGATAAAACCGTTGTAATGCAGCATAGCTTAACGCTAATACATGAGTTTATAAAGAGCGGTGTTCAGGTTGATTTCTTTGTTTATCCTCAGCACGACCATAACGTAATGGGAAAGGATAGGGTTCATCTGATTGATAAGATTATTAAGTATTTCGAGGAAAAACTATAAGAATATTTGTTTGGTTATTTGGTCAATTGATAATGGGATGCATGAAGCCCCATTATCAATTGTCAAATATTTTTTTCTATTTAAACATAAATAAATTATATGCTCTCAAAAATATCTACCCGTCAAATATGGGGTGTGGCTTATCCTATTATTCTTGGTAGTGTAGCGCAGAACATTCTGAACGTTACCGATACTGCTTTCTTGGGACGTTTAGGCGAGGTTGCGCTAGGAGGTGGAGTCATTGGAGGGCTATTCTACCATGTCCTGCTTATGATTGGCTGGGGAACAGGTGTTGGTGGACAAATAATAATTGCCAGAAGGTATGGCGAGGGAGCGCATAGAGCTATAGGTAGGGTTGTTGAGCATCTTTTCTATTTTCTAGCTGTAATATCTGTTCTGCTAGTTATTTTAGTAAAGTTTTATTCTGCACATCTTCTCGAATTTGTTGTTGATTCTCCAGCAATTTATGGTGCCGGTAAAGAATTTGTTGACTATAGAATATTTGGGCTACTATTTGCTTTTGTAAATTACTCCTTTAACTCGTTTTACGTAGGAATTGCCAAAACAAAGGTAATTACGGCTACTACTTCAATAATGGTGGTTGTAAATATTGTGCTTGACTATGCTCTGATATTTGGGCATTGGGGATTGCCCAAAATGGGTATTTCTGGTGCAGCATTAGCATCGGTTATTGCCGAGGCAACCAGCTGTGTGGTGTTTGTTGTATACACACGTTTTAAATTTGGGTATGGAAAGTATAATCTGTTCAGCTTTGTTCCTTTGAATAAGAAACTGTTGTTAAGAATACTCAATGTTGCATGGCCTTTAATGTTTCAGTTTTTCCTTTCAATTTTTGTTTGGTTTGTGTTTTTCCTTTTCATCGAAAAAATGGGAGAAGTGCCTCTTGCTGTATCCAATATTCTGCGAAGCGTTTATATTGTATTGATGATTCCTATTTGGGGATTTGCTTCGGCAACAAACACCTTTGTGAGTCAACTAATAGGACAAGAGCGTTCTGGGGAGGTAATGCGTTTGGTTAAGAAGGTGATTATGCTTAGTATGTCCGCTGTTTTAGGGTTAGGCTTGATATGTATTTCGTTTCCAACAGTGATTCTGAGAATTTATACCAACAATCCTTTGCTCATTGAACAATCGTTGCCCGTATTCAATATTGTTGCTATTGCTGCAATAGGAATGGCCGGAGCGTTTGTAATGTTCAATGGCGTTTCGGGAACAGGAAATACCAAAGTATCCTTTGCAATTGAAGTTGGAACGCTACTTATATACTTATTATGGGCTTATTTAATGGCTATAGTTTTTAAAACAAGCCTAACCTGGGTTTGGGCTGCTGAGATTATTTATGGAATATTTATTACCTCCATTTCTTATTGGTATCTTAAATCGAATAAATGGATTGGCAAAAAGGTGTAATTACTCAAACCTAAATGGTGATATATATCAACTTCT
>CAZTVB010000082.1:0-8873 GCA_964616315.1 uncultured Rikenellaceae bacterium | reverse complement strand
ATGGCGAGGTAGCTCAGCTGGTTAGAGCGCATGATTCATAATCATGAGGTCGGCGGTTCAATCCCGCCTCTCGCTACAACAAAACAGAAACGCCCTAGCAAATGCTAGGGCGTTTCTGTTTTGTGCTGTTAAAGAGTTATTCTTTAACCACTTTGTAGTCCTTAATGGTTTTGCCATTTGATATTTTTAGGATATAAATACCTGGTAGGTACCCTTCCATATTCACGGACGCTATGCCGTTTTCAATCGTTCCCTCGCGTAGTTTTGATCCAGCAATTGAATATAAAATGTAGAATCCCTTACCATCTGCTTTGTCCATGCAGATTTGAAGTGTTGTTGTAACAGGGTTGGGATAAATATTGATGATGTCTTGCACAGTTTCATCAATTTCAGTTGCTAGTGTGGTGAAGTTCTTGTTTGAAACATCAGACGTGTTGGATTGGGCGTCAACCATTACAGCGTAAATAGTGTAGTTTGTATTGGCTGTTAGTCCGCTAATTGATGCTGCGGAGGAAACGTCTTTCACTACGGTTTTATGACCTGTGGCAATAGCCCCTGTAACTCCCTGTTGGATTTCGTTTGTCGAAGGAACTATTGCATTGGCATTCAATACAGCGTAGTATACCTCTCCGTTGTTGTCGCATGTAAAGGATACATTTGCTGAGACATTGGTTATGTCGGTTACGCTTAGCGTGGTAATGTTTATCGGATTGCTGTAGTTAATAGTATTCGATGCTTCCGAACTACACCCTAGAAGGGTTACAATTACGTAATAGCTTCCACTAGTTGTTGCAGTATAGTCTTGATTTATCGCATTGTTTATCAATCCAATTTGGTTGTACCACTGGTTACCCTCAGGAGCATCTGAGTGTAATATGTTCTCCGAGATTGAAATGGTAGGCGTTGTAGGCAAAGGATTTACAGTGAGTTGTCCCTTGGTATAGGTGAAATTGTAGTTGTTGTCATCCCCACCAGATACCTCAATTTCATAGTTTCCGGCAGGAGAGTTCTGGGTTGCGCTACATGAGCCAGTTGGCTTGGTATCAAGCATTGCTTCGTTATCATTACCAATAAAGCCACTGTAGGAGAGTTCAAAAATTGGATTCTCAGAGTTAAAACAGCGAGTTGTATTCTTGGCGGTAACTGTTAGAACAGTTTTATTAACAGTTAGGCCTTGTTCTACGTTAGGAGCTGCGAGATATTGAGCATTTCCAGCCTGCATAGCCGTTATTGTGGTTTCCCCTGCTCCAACAATTGTTACAACTTTGCCTGATATGGTTGCAACCAACACGTTCGATGAGGTATAGCTTACATCTAGACCCGAGGTTGATGTGGCGTTTAATTCAAAAGTATTGTCTCCATAAGTCACAGAATTTAGTGGGTCGAAAGAAATGGCTTGACCTTTCTTTGAGGTGGTAAATTCAACCTGCACACCATAGCTTATACCCACTTCGTTTGTTGCATAAGCCCTAACATAGTATTTTGTTGCGACGGTTAGCCCTGTAATTGCTGAGGTAAATGCCCCTACGGTAGTTGTTGCACCTTGTTCTGTTTTGTTGTCGTTGATAGTTGGGTTCTGCGAAGTGCTCCAGCAAACACCGTGCTGAATAACACTGGCCGAACCTAAGTTTACAATGGTACCATTGCCTGTGGCCGTAGTTTCAGTTATGTTGGTAATGATCTGTGAAGTAACTTCCGGCGCTTCGGCTAATGTCGAAAAGGTCACTTGATTTCCATAAGCTGTGCCAGCACTATTTATTGCAAATGCTCTTACATGGTATATTGTATAAGGAGATAGGTTCTTTAATGATGCTGTGAATGAACTATCTGCTGATAATGTAACTTGTGATGTTGCATTATCGCTTATTGTTGGATTCAAGTTACTGCTCCAGCATATCCCGAAGATTGTGGCTTCAGGGTAACCCAATAGGTTGTATTTGCCTTTTGCTGTGGCCGTTGTTTGTGTAATATTAGATGTACTCAATGTGTTTACAATCGGATAAACTTTTTGAGTATATCCTTCCCATGAAAGGAATGGATAGCCACCGTTTGTTTCACCCGTTTCATCAATACCCCAAATATCGTTAGTTCCATTCTTATCCTCTCCAATAAAGTCCCAAGTTGCCCCAACGTAAGTTAATAATTGTTTCATCTGAGAAGTGCTTAAGCCTGTGCCCCCAGCACTTGATGCCATGCCTGATGTTTGGTTATCCCAAAAACTGTTGGTGCAATTAAGAGGCGCCTCATTATATCCAATTAAACCTCCAAAATCTAATATTCCAGTTATCGCTCCTTTACTAAAACAATTAGTAATAATACCATTATTGTTGTTATTGCCTGTTAACCCTCCAACCATCCATGAGCCGTTAACGTTGCCTGTGGCATAGCTATTGGTAATAATTCCGTCTAAATTGTAACCCACCAATCCCCCAGATCCACAGTTATAATTTCCTGTTACTGTTACCAAGCAATTACTATAGGAGTTCTTTACTAAAGAGCCGTAGTTTAATCCGATTAGCCCTCCAACGTTGTGATATTGGCCGGTAACGCTTCCTGAACTATAGCAGTTTTCAATGCAAGAATTGTTAAAGGAGTAGCCCGCTAATGCACCTACGTTTTGGTTTAAGTCTCCAGAGACATTAATGCTAACGTTAGTAACACCGAGGTTTTTGATGTTTGCACCATCGATGTAACCAAATAAACCTTGATTTGAACTGCTTCTATTGATGCTTAGACCAATAACTTTATGGTATTCTCCATTATAAGTACCTGTAAATTTCGTGGTTGAATTACCAATTGGGTTCCAACCAGCGCCACTATTCCATGTTGATGTTTGAGAGGCATCAATGTCTGCTATTTGCAGAAAATATTTATCCCAGTAGGTGCTATTATTTGCTAGTTGGGTTAAATCAGTAAGTGTTTGAATTAGATAGGGCTCATCTTGTGTGCCAGAGCCATCAAAAAGAGTGGTTTTGAAGTTTACCTCATTGCCATAAGCAGTTCCCGCGCTATTAGTTGCATATGTCCTTAGATAGTAGGTTGTATTAGGTGTTAAACCAGTAAGAATAGAACCGTATCCATCCGCTGTGTTTGTACTGCCGTTTTCAGTTTTAAAATCATTGATAGTAGGTGTTCCTGTTGTGTTCCAGCAAAAGCCATACTGAGTAGGAGTAGGGTTGCCAACAACCGTAATTGCCCCGCTGGCAGTTGCTGAGGTTGCATTTATAAAACTTGCTGCCTGCGTGGTTAACGAAGGAAGTTGGTAGGTAGTAAAATTAACTTCTTCCCCATATACTGTTCCTGAGATGTAGGTTGCATAAGTTTTTACGTAGTAAGTTGTATTGGGTGTTAAACCTGTAATGCTAGATGTAAAAGAGCCTGTTCCTGACGGTATCCCTTGTTGAGTTTTGTTGTTGGAAATAGAAGGATTGCCAGTTGTATTCCAGCAAACACCATATTGGCTGGCGTTTGGAGTTCCTATGTTGAGGAAGTTTCCATTGCCAGTTGCTGATGATGTTGATATGTTGGTTACATTCTGAGTGGAAATAACAGGTGCAATTGGAAGTGTGGTAAAAGTTATGACGTTACCATAGGTTGTACCTTTCAAGTCGATTGCATAAGCCCTTACATAATAAGTTGTATAGGCTGATAATCCCGTAATCGAAGAGGTAAACGTTCCTGTAGTAGAGACAGGCCCTTGTTCGGTCTTACTATCGGAGATGGTTGGATTTCCGGTTGTATTCCAGCATATACCATGTTGGGTAGGGTTTGTTTCACCTAGTTCAGTAATGTTTGCATTGCCTGTAGCAGAATTCACAGTTATGTTACTCGCAGCCTGTGTAGTAATTACTATACTCTTACCAGTTGTAAAATCTACCTGATCGCCATAAACTGTTCCTGTAATATTTGTTGCATAGGCTTTCACGTAGTATTTGGTATTTGGCGAAAGATTAGTCATATCTGAGGTAAAGGCTCCTGTTGATGAAATGGCCCCCTGTTCAGTTTTGCTATCGCTAGTTGTTGGATTTCCAGTGGTATTCCAGCATACACCGTGTTGTGTCGGATTTGGCGCGCCTAAACTAGTTATGTTACCATTCCCAGTTGCTGATGTTAATGAAATATTGGTAACAACCTGAGTCGTAACCGAAGGAGTAGATGGTAAGGTGGTAAAGTTGATATTAGCACCGTAAACTGTTCCTAACGAATTTGTAACATAAGCTCTAGCATTATAGGTTGTAAAGGCTGCTAAACCAGTCATTGCGCCAGAGAATGCTCCCGTTGTAGTTGCAGCACCTCCGTCAGTTTTATTATCTGATATGGTAGGGTTGGCCGAAGTGCTCCAGCATACTCCATAATGGGTCGGATTTGGATAGCCTACAAGGGTTATGTTACCATTTCCGGTAGCAGTGTTGGTGGTAATGTCTGTTGCAGCCTGTGTTGTGATGGTTGGATAAATCTTGCTTTCAAGGCCCTGCCAGGAAAGGAAAGGATATCCATCGTTTGCTGTACCTGTTTCATCAATACCCCAAATATCATTTGTTCCGTTAGTCGTTTCACCAATAAAGTCCCATGTGGCGCTATTGAAAGTAGAGTAAACTTTCATTTGTGCGGTTGTTTTACCAGTCCCTTTATCGCTCGAGGACTGGCCAGAGGTTTGTGTATCCCAGAAACTGTTTGTGCAAGTAAGTGTGCCATAATTTTTACCAACTAAACCTCCTGGATACAAAGTACCTGTAACAAGTCCTTTGCTATAACAGTTTGTGAAAATGGATGAGCCGCTATTATTGCCAACTAAGCCGCCAACAGCGTTCGTGCCTGTAACACTTCCTGTGGCATAGCTATTATAAATATTTGCGCTGTTATTATATCCAACTAGCCCACCTGTACTATATTTTGATCCGATAACAGAGACTGAGCATGAGCTGAAACTGCTTTTTATAGTTGAACTAGATTGGCTAGCCCCTGCTAATCCGCCGCAGCTATGAGATTGACTCGAAACAGTACCTGTTGTATAGCAATTTTCGATGGTTGTAGATGCAATACTTCCCGCTAGGGCTCCAACGTATTGATTATCGCCAGTAGCATTAACGTTTGCACTAATAACACCAAGGTTCTTTATGGTTGCGCCGGTGCAAAAGCCAAACAGTCCTTGGTAAGTCGATGCTCTATTAATGTGTAATCCGCTGACAGTATGGTATTGCCCATTATAATTTCCAGTAAAATTTGTAGAGGCATTACCAATTGGAATCCATCCTGCACCGCTATTCCATGTAGATGTCCCAGAGGCATCAATGTTTGCTGTTTGGATGAAGTATTTATTTAGGTAGGCGGTATTGTCCGCAATGGCTTTCAACTCTTCAAGTGTTGATATCTGGTATGGATCAGCAGAGGTACCAGATCCATTAAACCTGTTAGTTGTAAAACTTACCTGATTACCATATACGGTTCCAAGACTATTGGTTGCGTAGGCTCTAACGTAGTAAGTAGTCCCCGAGAGTAGTCCTGTCATGTTTGAAGTGTATGTACCTGTTGTTGAGGTGCTACCTTCTAATGTTTTGTTGTTGCTTATTGTTGGAGAGCCAGATGTATTCCAGCAAATTCCATGTTGAGTAATGTTAGGAACACCTAGAGTTGTAATATTACCATTCCCTGTAGCAGTATTTCCTGTAATATTACTTACCGCTTGTGTAGAAACTACTGGTAGTTGATAAGTAGTAAAACTTACTTCATCGCCATATACCGTACCAGTAATATTGGTTGCGTAAGATTTTACGTAGTAGGTTGTGTTGGGTGTTAATCCTGTAATGTTCGAGGTGAATGCACCTGTTGCTGACAGGCTACCATCTTCGGTCTTGCTATTGCTTATGGTAGGATTCCCTGTTGTGTTCCAGCATACGCCATGTTGGGTAGGGCTAGGAATTCCTAGTGAAATGATATTACCATTCCCTGTTGCCGTGGTTTCTAGAATATTACTTACATTTTGAGTGGTAATTACAGGAGCAGTAGGTAAGGTGGTAAAATTTACCTCGTCTCCATAAACAGTTCCTTTCGAGTCAGTAGCATAAGCCTTTAAATAGTAAGTTGTGTAGGGCAACAAACCTGTAACCGAAGAGGTGTAGGCGCCAGTAGAAGATGCTGCGCCATCTTGTGTGTGGCTGTTGGCAATACTAGGGCTAGGGCTTGTGCTCCAGCATACACCATGTTGTGTTGGGTTTGAAACACCCAAGCCAATAATGTTGCCATTGCCCGTGGCGGTGGTTTGACTAATGTTGCTTACATCTTGTGTTGTAACTGCCAATCCTGTTTCGGTTGTAAAAGTAACTTCCGATCCATATACAGTACCTCCAACGTTAGTTGCATAAGCTTTGAGATAGTAGGTTGTGTTTGGAATTAAGTGAGTTATATTTGATGTAAACGAACCTGTGGCCGATACACTTCCATTTTCTGTTTTACTATCACTAATAGTTGGATTTCCTGAAATATTCCAGCAAACACCATGTTGCGTGGGATTTGGAACACCAAGGCTTGTAATATTTCCATTTCCTGTTGCTGAAATATTTGAGATACTCGTTACAGCCTGTGTTGTAATTGAGGGTAGGATGGGTAGGGTCGTGAAATTAACCACATCTCCATAAACTGTTCCTAAGGAATTGGTAGCGTATGTTTTATAATAATATTGAGTGTTAGGCGATAAGCCTGTCATTGAGCCCGTATAAGATCCTTCTGAGGTGGGGGCACCATTCACTGTTTTATTATCGCTAGTAGTAGGATTTGTTGATGAACTACTCCAGCATATACCATATTGCGAAGTGGCTGGATAACCTATAACGCTGAGTACCCCATTCCCTGTTGAACTAATTGAGGTTGTTTCTGTAACAGCCTGAGTGGTTACAATTGGGTAAACCTTTGATGTTAATCCCTGCCATGCAAGGAAAGGATATCCATTGTTCCCGACACCTGTTCCATCGAACCCCCAAATGTCAGCCGTTCCATTCGTTAATTCACCTATCAAATCCCACGAAGCCCCAGAAAAGGTAGAATACGTTTTCATTTGAGCTGTGGTCTTACCTGTTCCGGAAGCGCTCAACGTTTTCCCCGATGTTTCAATATCCCAAAAACAATTAGATACGGGAGCTCCCTCATGATATGCTATTAACCCGCCGGTATAATAACCAGGACAAGAAACGGCCCCTGTACTATAACAATTAATGACTGTTGGTGACGAATCGTTAAAACCTATCAATCCACCTACACAATCGGTTTCGGCACCCCCAGTTACATTCCCGGTTGAATAGCTATTTGCTATTGACGAAGCAGTATTATCTCCAACTAATCCTCCTGCACCTTGCACATTGTAGCCACTAATAGAAACGTTGCACGAACTATAGCAATATCTAACAGAAGATCCATTATCAATTCTTCCAATTAAACCACCAGTGTTGAGATATTGGCTGGATATATTTCCTGTACTATAGCAATTTTCGATTGTTGAGCCATTTGCACGACCTATCAAACCTCCAATACTTTTCTGTTCGGCAATTCCTCCCGTGATTGATATGTTAACGTCAACAACCCCAAGATTTTTAATACTAGCATTACGAGTAATTCCGAACAAGCCACAAAATCCAAAAGTGCCGCCTACGTATAGCCCTCTAACAATATGGTTTTGACCATTGTAGTTGCCCTGAAAGTATACGCCAGTTCTTTCTGATCCAATCATAGGCCATCCGTATGTATAAGGCATATCATTCCATGTTGTAATACTAGGTGCTGCCGTAGATAAATCGATATCGGCTGTTTGAATAAAGTAATAACCCGCTGCCCAGTAAGAGTTGTTTCTTGCAAGCCAGTAGAGGTTTTGCCAGGTTGCAATCTCAAATGGGTGTGCTTCAGTTCCATCGCCTACAGAAGGGGCTATAGGGGTTTGAGCCGAAAGCTTTGCTGTTACCAGTAAGCCTATGAAAAAGCTAATAATTAATTGTTTCATGGTTGTTGGGCTGTATGTTATGGTTATTAAAATTGTTTTAAGTGTGGATTTAGAGAGCGCTAATTGCTCCCTTTAGTTTTATCAAATGATTTTTGGCTTAAAAGTATATATTTAGGCGTTTTATTAATTAAAAGTGGGTACACGAAAACTACCTGATTTTTTAATTTTAGATAAAATGCTTATTCTATCCTGAATTAGAGGTTTCGTCTGGTTTTGCATAAAAACTAGATGTTTAGTAAGAAAGTAGTTAGGTTTTCAGATGGGTCAAGGTTCATCTTTTTTCGAATATTGGTACGAGTATTTTCAATAGTGCGAGCTGAGCGATTCGTTAAATCAGCTAGTTCTTTGGTTGAGAGTTGTATGCGAAGCATTGCGCAAAGCCTTAGTTCAACCGGCGATAGGCTAGGGTATTGTGCTATTAGTTTTCCAAGAAAACCATTGTTGAGTTCGTCAAAACGGGAAATAAAATCTTTCCATTGCTCCTTGCCATTTTCAGTCCATTGCACTCGTTTTAAAATGGTTTTTATTTCGTCTAAGGTTTTTGGGTCAACTTTGGGCAGGACCTGCTCTAACTCCTCTTTAAATTGAAGGATGATTTCTTCCGATTTTGCCAGCATTAGAGCTTTACTCGTGAGTTCTTGTTTGTGAGCATCTGCTAACATCCTCATATTGTCGAGTTCCTGTTTCTGAATGGTGAGTTTTTGCCTGTAAATCACCTTTCTTTTTTGATAGTAAAAGATAACAAATGTCAATCCTACTATAAATAATGCTAGGAGAAGAATTCCTATACGGAAAGTTAGTTGGTTAATTTTTTCTTTATGTTTTAATTCGGAAATGATTGCCTCCTTTTTCTCTGTTTCGTATTTTGTTTGTAAGTCGGCTACAA
>CAZTVB010000081.1:0-8922 GCA_964616315.1 uncultured Rikenellaceae bacterium | reverse complement strand
ATAGCCCTACAGGTGTCGGTAGGTTGAGCGCCTTTTTGCAGCCAATCTAATGCCCTATCAAAGTTTAATTCAATAGTAGCAGGATTAGTAACGGGATTGTACGAGCCAATCCTTTCAATGAATCTGCCATCTCGTGGCGCCCTGCTATCCGCCACCACGATGTGGTAAAATGGTAGTTTCTTTCTACCATGGCGGCTTAGTCTGATTTTTACAGGCATACTTACGCTTTTTTTAGTTAAACCTACATTGTTTTTTTGCCCCGCAAAGGTACACTTTTTTAGTTTATTAACTAACTGAACCAATGTTTTTTTGATTTTATTTATCGATGTAAGCAATAATGCGCATTGCAATAAAGTTATGTTAGATGTTTGAAGTCTAGGTCAATATAATATCTTTGTAGTTGAAAATATTTTTGGAATGAGGATAATAGATAGAATTAGTACTGGTATTGAAAGTTTTATTCAATCGTTAATAGAAGGCTGGAATGAGCATAAAGTTGGCATTCTTACCACTATTATTTTCCATTTGTTAATTCTTATTTCATTTGTAGCCCTAAAAATTGAAACCCGAAAAGTACACTATGGCACAACCATAGAAATGGAGTTTGAGCAGGAAGTTGAGGAAAAAGAGGAGGTTCAGAAACAGGTCGAACTGCTTCCTCAAGATGCTATTCATCCTGACTTTGAGTCGCAAGCAATTAAAAACTTTGCTGTTGACGCTAGCGATAAAGATTTGAATGCAGGCCTAAGCGATGAAAAAAACACCAACGCTGAAGAACTCTACAATGAAGCCAACAGGCTTAAGGAGCAGATGCAAAACAACAAGCAACTGTACGAGGAAGCTCAGAAAAGTCCAGAGGGGATAATCCCCAATACTCCCGAGAAAAATATTCCTGAACAGAAAAAGAGCCAATACAAAGGACCAACAGTGGCATCTTACTACCTAGAGGGTAGGAAAGCGTTACACCTACCAATACCTTCGTATAAATGCCAACTGGGTGGGCAAGTTGTTGTTAATATTGTTGTGGCGCCTGACGGCAGGGTTACCGATGCCGATATTGATAAAATAAACTCTGTTACCGATGAGTGTATTAACGATGCTGCAATTGATGCTGCAAGACGTAGTTTATTCACATCTACTTCTGGCGCTACAAAGCAAAAGGGCAGCATTACTTACCTGTTTGTGCGGCAATAGTCTTAAAATGCAGCCATCAGCAAGTTAATATCGCGCGAGGGCAGGTTGTATAGCCGCCCTAGGTAATCGTTGGTAAGTATTCCGTTGTAAACGTAAACACCGTGTCTTAGCCCTGCATCATCCTTAAGCAGTTGCTTTATGCCACCAGCATCGCCAATGGTTTCGAACATTGGAGCAAACACATTGCTCATTGCAATAGATGCTGTGCGCGCAACACGCGATGTAATGTTAGGAACGCAGTAGTGTATTACGTTATGCTTTACAAACGAGGGGTTGTTGTGATTCCTTAGCTCCGAGGTTTCAAAGCACCCTCCCTTATCGATACTTAAATCGATAATAACAGAACCACGCTTCATAAGCATTACTTGGTCCTCGGTAATTATGTAGCGCTGATTGGTTTCCTCTGGCGAGAGTGTGCCTATAACCACATCAGCTGTTTTAAGCACCCTTTCTAAAACCTGTGGGTGAAATATCGATGTATATAACCGTTGACCAAGCAGATTTTGAAGTTCCATTAGCCTTTTTATAGAGTTGTCGAGCACCTTAACGGTTGCGCCTAGCCCAAGTGCCGCTCTAGCAGCAAACTCAGCGGCTGTTCCAGCCCCCAGAATAACAACCTCGGTTGGGGTTATACCCGAAATTCCGCCTAGCATAACACCCTTACCCTTATTCACATTGCTGAGGTATTCAGCTGCAACAAGTACCGATGTACTCCCTGCAATTGTGCTCATAGCCCTAACTACAGGGTAAATTCCATCCGAATCGCGGATACTCTCAAAAGCTATGGCAGTTACCTTTTTCTGAATTAAATTACGTAGATATTCGCCTGTAGTATTGTTAAGGTGAAGCGATGAAAGTATAACCTGATTTTCGCGCAAATAATCAAATTCAGTAGGATTTAGATGAGAAACTTTAAGGATAATCTCGCTACGGTAAACTTCCTGAGCAGTGGTAACTATTTGTCCACCTTTTTCGCTGTAATCCTTATCGCAGTAATTGGCAAGTTTCCCTGCGTCTTTTTCAATAATCACCTCGTGACCCTGATTTACAAGAATTTCAACAGCCTCCGGAGTTAACGGCACTCTGCTTTCTGTACTATCGGCTTCTTTGGGCATGCCAATAGTAAGTTTTTTGTTCTTCTTACTGTATTCCAAACGTTCCTCTTGAACAAGGATACCCTTGGCGTAAGGAAATTCAGGGATATGTGATGATGAGCGTCCCATAAGAGTTCGATTATAGGTTAAAGGTAATATATTAATACGAATATTGGGCGAATAGGTTTAATTATTGAACGGAAATTTCCACCGTTCTAGACATATCGGAGTTGACTGTAATAGTGAGTCTTACAACACTTTCGGAGGGTAAAATATCCTCAATTAGTTCAGGCCATTCAATAAGGCAAATTCCAGTATCGCCATAAAAATACTCTTCGTAACCAAAGTCGTAAACTTCCTCAATTTTATTGATTCTGTAAAAATCGAAGTGATATATTGGAGCGCCATTCTTATCGCTATACTCATTAATTAAAGCGAAAGTGGGGCTGGTTACAGTGTCGTTAACTCCCAAATGCGCGCAAATGGCCTTTATCAGCGTGGTTTTACCTGAGCCCATTGCACCGTAAAAACAAATAATTCTATTATTGCCTATAGCAGTAACAATTTTCTCGGCTGCTTTACTGATTTCTGCTAAACTATCAATTATAACACTTTGCATAGCTCTACTACTTAATCGGACTTAGCACAACAAAAGGAATAATCATCTCCTCCATTGAGATACCACCGTGTTGGAATGTGTTTTTGTAGTAATTTACGTAATAGTTGTAATTGTTTGGGTAGGCAATAAAACTATTGCCATAAGCAAATATGAACGACGAGCTAACATTGGGTTTTGGAAGATGCACCTCCTCTGGTTTTCTAACTTCAAAAACCTCCTTGGGGTTGTAGTTTAAGCTTTTCCCGAGTTTATATCTTAGGTTTGTGGATGTTGCTTTATCGCCTATTACCTTTATCGGGCTTTGAACCCGAATTGTACCATGGTCAGTAGTTATTACAACTTTAACATTCTGCTTGGATGCCTCGGATAGTAACAGTTTTAAATCGGAGTGCTGAAACCACGATTTTGTGAGCGATAGGTATGCAGCCTCGTCAGCTGCAAGTTCCTTCATCATCTCGGAGTCGGTTCTGGAGTGCGACATCATATCCACAAAATTGAAAACCAACACAGATAAGTCGTTCTTGAGGATTTCCTTAAGATTCTCCACTATCCTTTGTCCCGATTTCAGGGTGTTACTTTTCTCGTAAAAGGTCTTGTAGTTTTTGCCAAGCCTTTGTATCTGTGATTTGAGCAATTCTTGCTCAAACATATTTTTGCCCTCATCCTCCTCGTCGAAAACCCAAAGGTTTGGGTAGTTCTTTTGAATTTCCAATGGCATTAAACCCGCAAATATAGCATTTCGAGCGTACTGCGTAGCAGTTGGAAGAATACTGAAGTACGTTTCGTCAGTTTCAATTCGCCATTCAGAGGTTATATGTGGTTCTATGACTTTCCATTGGTCGTACCTCAGGTTGTCAATAAGCACCATAAGAACCGACTGTCCCGAATCGACTATTGGGAAAACTTTATTTCGAAGGAGATTCGATGAGAGTAAAGGTTTATCGTCCTGTTTGGGGTTGAACCAATCTACGTAATTATTCTTGACAAACTTGGAGAATTCTGAATTTGCATCGGTAAGCAGCATTTCGAATATCTGCTTAATACTTGGGTCACTGGAGTCAATTAGCCGCAGTTGCCAGCCTACAAGTTTACGGTAGATATCGCTCCAATCTGCGGCTGTGCGAGCCGAAGAGATGTTCATACTTACCTTGCTAAACTCCTGCCTAAAATCGGTTACTTGCTTTTCGTTTATCAAATCCTTTGCATGTACATTCTTTTTAATGGTAAGAATTATTTGCATCGGATTTACTGGCTTTATAAGGTAATCGGCAATTTGAGAACCGACTGCCATATCCATAATATTTTCCTCCTCACTTTTAGTAACCATTACAACAGGCAAAGTGGGCTTAAGTTCCTTAATAATTGGGAGCGTATCGAGTCCGCTGAGGCCAGGCATATTCTCATCGAGAAGAACCAAATCAAACTGGTTGCTACGTACCAATTCAATTGCCTCGTTCCCGTTCGATGCAGTTATAACCTTATACCCTTTTTGCTCAAGGAAAATAATATGTGCCTTAAGGAAATCTATCTCATCATCAACCCAAAGTATACTTACCTGCATAGAATTCCGATATTAATTATCAATGCTATAATTTGAACGGAAAAACTTCAAATAATCCGTAACGGATTTATCGTTAAGGAATGTTCCAAAGTTCTCAATGCTGATAACAAAGGTTTGGTACTCATCCTTCCTCAACAAGTTGAAAACTGTTTCGTTTTTGATAATTAGATTGTAGTATTTGGTGGCTACTTTCTCGTCCTTAAATCCAGTAACGGTTATGATTTCTACAAAATCGTTGAGGGGTTGATTCTTGATTTGTAGGTCGGCCTCAATGAAATAATCAACATTAAAAGAAACCAAGTTGAATTTTTGCTGATTTATATCGGTTCGTTTTGGAACAAGGAGAATAAACAAATGCTCCCCTTCTGGTTTGCCGTACTCCACTTTCGATAAGGTTTGCAAATTATCTCCTTGTATAGAGGTATCTGCTTTCTCGGTTTGTCCACTTGCCAATTGAAGTTCTCGTTGCTCTAAGTATGCAATCATTCCTTGAGCCACTTGTTCTTCTTCAGTTTTTGGGAAGTCCTTGACCAATTTCTCCAAGGTTGCTTTAAATGCTCTAATGTCCGAGGCCTTGCCGTAGCTAAGTGCCCCCAATAATGTGAGTTTGGGCTCCAGTGCGGATCCTTTGAACCTAATAACTCCTTCGTTAAAAAGGCGGATTGATTCGGAGTAATTTCCCGAATTATAAGAGTTGTATGCTTTTTCGTAAAAGATATCTCCTTCGCTTTGTTTTTGTTTTAGTTCCTCCACATAGTTTGGATTCGATAGTAGAAGAGCATACGGACTTGTAGCGTAATTATTCAATAGGATACTCTTATAATTCTGGGCATCGAGGTTGTTGTTCTCGTTAATTGAAAGTTTGTAAAGATTATAGTATGCCGACGCAGCATTTGGATTTGTTGGATATTTCTTTGCAAGGTTTAGATAAGCTTGCTTAGCCTCTTTAATGTCGTTTAAATCATTCTGATAAACCTCTGCAACCCTAATCATTGCATCCAGTATCTTTTTATTCGACATGGATTTTAATGAGTCGCTTAGAGGTAGGTTGGCCAAGTAAAACTCTGGTGATTTATTGGAGAGTTGTTTTTGTGGTGTTTTTGACGTATCCGTGCCCGATGTAATTGTCGCAAACATATCAATATCAACAATGCTTTTATTTTTTCTTCGCCAGTTATCCTCAAGTTTTCGTTTGCCCCATTTCATTTGGAACTCAGATTGACCGTAACTAATAGATGCCGGGTTGTAAAAGTACCACTTGCCACCACTAGGCTCGGCTTCGGTTCTATACCTCTGCGTTTGCTGAAGGAGCATCGACTTTTGGCGTTCTTCCTGCTCAAGTTCTCGGGCTTTTTGCTCGGCAATTTGTAGGTCGGCAATTATTTTGGCAATCAACTCGTCTCGCTCTTTTGAAGGCATTCCTGCAATACGTAGTAAACTGTCCTCGGTGCTAATGATGTTTAAATTTTCAACAAGTTTGTTTAGGTGACGGGTTTTTACTTCAAGTCGGTTATAGTCAGGGAAATTTTTGTCGAGAGCATTGTAGGAACTATCGTAGTATGCTTGAGCCTTAGTGTAGTTCGATTTCTCAAAATAGTAATCGGCTAAAACTAAGTACGACATACCTTTTTGGTTGTTATTGTCTGTGCTTGATTGTGCAGATAGGGTGTAATATTCAATAGCCTTTTCAATATTGCCCTCTTGTTTCTCAATATTTCCTAGTGTGTAGTACAGTTGGTCCAAATACTCTTTGTTTTTATCGTCCTTTGCTAGTTTAAGTAGTTCTTTTTTAAGGCCAGTTCCTTGAAAGTTATCCAAGGCTATAAGTTTTATCCGAACGCTAAAAGCCATTTCGTAAGGAGGATTCATCTTAAGTACTTTCTTGTAGTTTTCAACTGCTGCGGAGTTGTTGCCAGATTGATAGTGGAGCTGAGCAAGAATATAGGTGTACCTTAGCCTATCTACTTTTCTATTGCAACTTTCTATGGATTTTTTAACGTAAGGTAAGGCCTCTTGGTTGTTACGTTGCTTTAAGTAGTAAAAAGCCCAGGTAGATGAAAGGAGGTGAGCAAACTCTTTGTTTCGAGGTTTTTTTCTGTTAGCATCGAGTGATTTTAAACGGTCAAGGGCATCGATATAATCCCCTGTAATGACGGACAAGCGAGCAAGCCACACCTGAGACTCAAACCAAATTGTGGTGTTTGGAAACTGAATAAGAACATACTCTAAAGTTTGTCTTGCTTTATCGAAATTGCCTTTCCATGCCTGAGCTTCGCCAGCTAAAAGCCAAGCCTCGCGAGCCCATTTGACAAATTCAGTTTGGTTGTAGAATTCCTTTTCCTTGCCAGAGATTAACCCTTTTTTCCTTTGTGGCTTAACAGTTATAGAGTGTCGACCAATTAATGCCGTGCACTTCATAATGGTTCTATCCATATCACCAGAAACAGTTCCAGTAACCTGTTCGTCGCCAACAAGGAGCATTGGCAAAGGAAGGGTGTAGTTAAACTTGTATGATGTCTCGGCTCTTTTTATGCCGGATTTGTAGCTGTCGTAAGCGTTATAGTAATAGTTATAGTATGCAGTAAGGTTATGGTATGCCCTACTTGCCGTTGTGTTCTTTTTTGATGAACAAGAGGTAAGCCCCAGTAATCCTAAAACTAGGACGATGATGCCTAAATTTCTGTAAGCCAATTTTATGCTGGTTAAAAATTTTATACAAAGTTGCCAATAAAACCTACAATATTAGCAATAATAGTTGAATTGCCCATACCACATTTTAACGGAATAAAAATGCTTGTATTGTTTTAAAATAAAAAAGGATGCCAACTAGGCACCCTTTTCGATATATCTTTATAATAAACTATTCAACCTCGATAACAAGGTATTTGGATGCGGACCAAAATTTTTCGGAGTTGGTTATTTCAATCTTCTCCACAGTTCCATTCTGTCCTGTAATTAACTGATATGAATCCGAAGGATGAGTTGTAATTATTTTCGCCTTCTTCACAAACAGATCTAAAGTTTTAACTTGGCTAATATCAATTTTTTTGAAGTAAGAGTTGTCGAAATCGGCTTTCATCTTTGTTGTTTTGCCAATTCCTAAAAAACCGCCAGTTTTATCAATAATTCCATTTTCAAGTAGTTCTTTTTTGCTTCCAAAGGCATACCATGCGGCATTTATAACCTCAGTTTGCACCGTAACTTTATGGGTTAGTTCAATGTTATTTTCGGTTAGTGTATCCACTTTTGCATTTAAAGTTTCCACGGAAAAGTTCAATGCAGTAAGTTTCTCCTTAAGGTCAACAATTTCAGCATCTCGCTCCTCTATTTGCTGAACTGTTTGTGCGAGCATACGCTCAAACTCAGCAATTTTAAGATTTGATTCTTTGAGTTTTTTGTTTAGGTATGAAATTGTCTTCTTATTCTTGTCCATTAACTCGTTAATGGTTTGGATATCTTGGTCAATTTGCTCCCTAACATCATCCTTTAGCTCTCCATTTTGAATTGTGTTTTTTGATATTACCTGTTGCTTTTGCTTAACCTCGGCAAGGTTTTGTTCAATTTCGTTAAGTAATAGAAAGAACTGGTTAATGGTTGAATCTTTTGATTGGGAGTCGTGACGAAGGGCTTCGTTTTCTTTGGTTAGCAAATCTATCTGTCGCTTTTCCTTTTGGTTGCACGATGTTGCAGTAAGGATAACGATTATGCTTGCAATAATTAAATTCAACTTGTTCATAGCAAAATATTTATGGTTTAATTTCATAATTCAAATAGCATGCAACTAGACTTATAATATTGAAAATCAGATAAAAAATATATTGGTTTTGATAGGAATTTTCCACAGGATGAGGAAATATATCACGTTAAATGATTAGTTTATTTATCAGATTAAAAAATTCATCGGGGTCAATAGGCTTGGCTATAATTGCATTGCATCCCGCATCAATGCAGGATTTCCCTTCATCATGAATTGTATTAGCCGTTTGAGTAATAATTGGTACTGCTTTATTATTTTGACGGATTACTCTGGCTGCCTCTACTCCATTCATAAAGGGAAGTTGGATATCCAGCAAAATTAGGTTTAAATTATTGTTAATATTACAAACTTCAATGGCATCTTCGGCATTTTTAACATGAATTAAACGCACATTCGTCCTGCTAAGTAAAGCCTCAATGTATTGATAGCTTATTAAGTCATCTTCAACAATAAGTATTGTCTTGTTTTCCCATGATTGAACCTGCTCTGTATTCGTTGGAGAGTTATTTTGTTCAGGTGATTTTTTGGGAATGTAAAGGTAGAATGTTGAACCATGATTAGGAACTGATTCAACTTCAATTCTCCCGCCCATTGCAAGGGCAAAACCTTTGGCAATAGCAAGTCCAACGCCAGTTCCCTCATAAAGAGTGAATTGGTCTTCGGCAATATGTTTGTAAAATCGTTCAAAGACCCTTGT